>JAFEDP010000039.1 GCA_018241545.1 Pseudomonadota bacterium | reverse complement strand
CCTGGTCGCGGCGCTCGAGCGCGGCCCGCCCTGGCCGCTGACGCTGACGCCCGCGGAGCGCCGGCTCGCCGGCGTGCTCGCCGACCTCATCATCCCGGCCGACGAGCGCTCGCCGAGCGCCTCCGCGGTCGGCGTCGTCGACTTCCTCGACGAGTGGGTCAGCGCCCCCTATCCCGAGCAGCAGCGCGACCGGCGCAGCCTCGCCGGCGGCTTCGCCTGGCTCGACGCCGAGGCGTCGCGGCGCCACGGGCGGGCCTTCGCCGAGCTCGGGCCGGCCGAGCACCAGGCGATCTGTGACGCGATCTGCTACGAGCCGCGCGCCATCGAGGCGCATCGCGACGCCGCGCGCTTCTTCGCGCGCTTCCGCGACCTGGTCGCAGCCGGGTTCTACACGAGCCCCGCGGGCCGCGCCGACCTGCGCTACATCGGCAATGTCGCGCTGGCCCGCTTCGACGGACCCGACGAGGCGCTGCTGCGCTCCCTCGGGCTCGCCTAGCGCACCGCCCGCCGACGACGGATTCCCGGATGAAGAGGGTACGACCTTGAGCTGCATCATGACCCGACCGCGCCGTCTGGCGCTCGCCCTGTGGGCGCTGTCCGTGAGCGCGATCGCCGGCGCCGCGACACCGCCGTGGCACGACCTGCTCGGGGACCACGCGGCCCCGGAGTGGCGCGGCTGGCAGTCGGCGGGGCTGCCGAACGGCTGGCGCGTCGAGCACGGCGTGCTCAGCAAGGACGGCGCGGTCGACGACCTGGTGACGACGCGCGAGTACGCCAACTTCGAGCTCGAGCTCGAGTGGAAGATCGGCAAGGCCGGCAACAGCGGGCTCTTCTACCGTGCCACGCGCGAGTACGATCACGTCTACTGGAGCGCCCCGGAGTACCAGCTGCTGGACGATGCGCACGCGCCGGACGGCGCCAGCCGCCTCACGGCGGCGGCCGCCGCCTACGGGCTCTACGGCGCGCCGGCCGGCGTCGTCGCCCCGTACGGCCACTGGAACCGCACCCGCCTCGTCGTCAACGGCCACCACGTGGAGCACTGGCTCAACGGGCGCAAGGTGGTCGAGTACGACCTCGGCAGTGCCGACTGGACGGCGCGCGTCGCAGCCAGCAAGTTCGCCGAGTACCCCCACTACGGCCTCGCCGAGCGGGGGCTCATCGGCCTGCAGGGCGACCACCCCGGCAGCCTTGCCGTGCGCCGCATCCGGATCCGAGAGTTGCCATGACCCAGTCCCGCCGGCACCGCGCCCAGCGCCTGACACTGCAGGACCTGGCCCGGATCGCCGGCGTCTCGACCATGACGGTGTCGCGGGCGCTGCGCAACAGCAAGCTCGTCAACGAGGACACGCGCGCGAAGATCCAGGCACTGGCGCGCAAGCAGGGCTACAGTCCGAACCTGAGCGCCCGCAGCCTGCGCCTCGGCCGCACCGACCTCGTCGGCGTGATCGTCGAGATGGAGCCGACCCCGAGCCGGCCGATGTCGGGGCCGTACCCGCTCGAGATCCTCGGCGGCATCTGCCAGGAAATGACCTCGCGCGGCTTCGGCCTGCTGTTCACGACCCTTCAGCACTGGACCGCGCACGGCACGCATCACGCCGACGGCGTCATCCTGCTCGGCCAGGGTGCGCACGACACCGCGGCGCAGACCCTGGGCGCCTCGGGGATGCCGTTCGTCGTCTGGGGCGCGCAGCGCGCCGGCACCTCCTACGTGGTCGTCGGCAGCGACAACCGCCGCAGCGGCGTGCTGGCCGCGGAGCGCCTGCTGTCGCTCGGCCGCCGGCGCCTCGTGTTCCTCGGCGACACCTCGCATCCCGAGCTCGCCGAGCGGCACGCCGGCTTCGCCGAGACGGTCAAGGCGGCCGGGGCGACGGTCGTGGCGAGCATCCCGGCGGCGTTCACCTTCGCCGCGGGCGTCCATGCGATTCAGACGCTGCTGCGCCAGCCCGGCATGAAGTTCGACGGCGTGTTCGCCTGCAGCGACCTGATCGCGATGGGCGTCGTGCGCGCGCTCGTCGACCACCGGCTGCAGGTCCCGGGCGACGTGTCGGTGATCGGGCACGACGACTCGGCGGCGGGCGCGGGCTTCGTGCCGGCACTCACCACCGTGCACCAGAACTGGTCCGATGGCGGCGTGCTGCTGGCACGCAAGATGCTGGACCTGATCGAGGGGCGACGCACCCGCTCCGAGCAGCTGCCGACCACGCTCGTGGTGCGCGACACGTGAGGAGGCGCGGCGCGCGATCGGACAGCGCCCGCCGGCAGTCCTGACGGGGCAGCCGGTGTCCGCCGCCCTCGCCGAATCGATGCGCCGCATCAGCGGCCTGCTCCAGGCCGGCCGGCTGCACGAGGCGCAGGCGCAGCTCGCCGCGCTCCTCGCCAGCCACCCGCGCTACGTCGAGGGGCTGCGGCTGCTGGCGGCCGCCAAGCAGATGCTGGGCGAGGTCGCGCAGGCCGAGGCGCTGCTGAGGCGCGCCCTCGAGGTGGACCCACGCTGGCCGCCGACGCTGACCGCGCTCGCGGAGCTGTTGCTGGCGTCCGGCCGGGGCGAGGAGGCGGTGCCGCTACTCGATCGGGCGGTCCGGTCCACACCGCCCTACGCGCGCGCCGCGCTGCTGCTCGCGCGCCATCACCTCGATGCCGGCCAGCCGGCGTACGTGCTCGAGGTGACGGCGCCCTGGTGCGGCAGCGCTCCGGAGGAGCCCGAGCTGTGCGCGCTCGAGATCGCCGCCTACGCGGCGCTCGACCGGCAGGAGGAGGCGGTCGCGCGCTACCGGCGCCTCGCCGAGGCCGCGCCTCAGAACGGGGTCGCCGCGCAGGCGCTCGCGGCCGCGCTCAACGCGGCGGGGCAGGCGCAGGAGGCCGAGGCGGTGGCGCGGCGGCTGCTCGCGCGCTCCGCGCCCACGGCGTCACTGCTCTACACGCGGGCCCGCAGCCTGATCGACCTGGAGCGGCTCGAGGAGGCGGAGCAGGCGCTGCGCGAGTGCCTGCGGCTCGACCCGCGCCGCGCCTCGGCCCACGACAGCCTCGCGCAGCTCGTCTGGCTGCGCAGCGGGGACATCGCCGAGGCGACGGCGACGCTCGACGAGGCGCTGGCGCGCTTCCCGCACGACGACGCGCTGCGCGGCACCAAGGCCGCGCTGCTGCAGGGTGCCGGGGAGCTGCGCGCTGCGTTCGCGTGCCTCGCCGAGCGCGCGGCGCAGCCGCAGGCACCGCCCAACCTGCTGCTGCGCGCCGGTCTCGTGGCGCTCGACGTCGAGCCCGAGACCGCGCTCGCGCTCGCCGAGCGATCGCTCGCGGCGCAGCCGGGCAGCCTGACCGCGCTCAAGCTGCTGTGCGCGGCCTGCCTCGGCACCGGGGATGCGCCGCGCGCACTGGAGGCGTGCGCGCGGCTGCTCGCGGCCACGCCCGACGACCAGTACCTGATCGCCATGTACGTGACGGCGCTGCGCCTGCTCGGGGACCCGCGCTACGCGCAGTACTGCGACTACGAGCGGATGGTGCTCGCGGCACGGCTCGAGCCGCCGCCGGGCTGGCCGGACCTCGAGGGCTTCCTGGGCGAGCTCGCCACGCGCCTGCACGCGATGCACGATCGCCACCGGCACCGGCTGCTGTTCCAGTCGCTGCGCCAGGGCACCGAGACGACCCAGGACCTCTCGCGCAGCCCGGACCCGGTCGTACAGGCGCTCTTCCATTCCTTCGCCGCGCCGATCGCACGCTACCGCGAGTCCATCGGCGAGGGCCCGGACCCGCTGCGGCGCCGCAACCGCGGCGCCTCGCGCTTCAACGGCAGCTGGTCGGTGCGCCTGCAGCGCACCGGCTACCACACGAGCCACGTGCACCCGCGCGGCTGGATTTCCTCGGCCTGCTACATCCAGCTGCCCGGGGTCATGAGGAGCGGCCGCTCGGGCGAGGGGGTGCTGAGCTTCGGCGGGCCGGGCCTGCTGACGCGGCCGGCGCTCGAGCCGGAGTACGCGATCCGGCCGCGGGCCGGCGAGCTCGTGCTGTTCCCGTCGTACTTCTGGCACGGGACGCTGCCGTTCCACAGCGACGAGCCGCGCCTGACGGTCGCCTTCGACGTGGTTCCCGGCGCCGGGAACTGAAACGCCGCGCTCCCGGCCGGGAGCGAGTCGACACTCGCTCCCCGGCGGAAGACGCGGCGCAGTCCGCGAGAAGTCCCCTCACGTCCCGTGACGCGAGGGGGTCACCTCAGAACTTGTACTTCGCCTGGACGGCGATCTCGCGACCGAGGATCGACCGGCCGAAGCCCACGCTGTTCTGCACGGCGTTGCCGCCGACGCGGGCGTTGCCCTCGGTGAGCCCGAGCTGGTTCGTCAGGTTCGAACCGACCAGCATGAACTCCCAGTTGTCGCCCACGGCGGCCGAGATGCCAGCGGCCAGGTCGTAGTACGAGCCCAGCGGGTTGAGGCCGGTCTGGTCCTGGTAGTGCTGGCCGATGTGCTCGTAGGTCACGGACTCGGTCAGCGTGCCCCAGCTGAACGACTGCGTGTCGCTCGGCGTGATGCGGTACTGGAACTTCGGCAGTCGCGCCAGCTGCACACCGTTGATCGCGCCGCAGACGACGTTGTTGTTGATGTCGGTGTAGATGAAGCAGCCGAGGTAGTCCTTGTAGTGGGCGTCCTCGTAGTTGGCGTTGACGGTGATCTTGAAGCTGCGCAGTGCCGACAGGTCGCTGGTCGCGAACGGATTGACGCTGCCGATCAGGCGGATGCCCTTGGCGGTCGAGCCGTAGGTCGTCGTCGGGCCGATCGGCACGTTCTGGATGTTGACCGGCTGGTAGACGAGGCCCTGGAACTCCTTGTCGTAGACCGACGCGTCGAGGTACGTCCACTGGTTCTGGACCTTGAAGCCCAGCTCGTAGTTCTGGATGCGGTTGAGCGGCGGATTCGACGGGCAGCCGTTGGAACCGTTGTAGACGTTGCAGCGGACGGCGTCGAAGTTGTCGAAGAACACGCCGTTGTTGACGCGCACGTACGCGCTCATGTTGCGGTTGAACTCGTAGTTGGCGCCCACCGAGAACGTCGGCACGGTGTTGTGCTCGTGCGCGTACGAGTAGGTGCCGTCCGGGAGCTCCACCGCGTTATCCCACAGGTCGTACTGCGTGCCGAGCTGCTTCGGCGCGAGGTTGGTGGTCTGCTGGGTCAGGTCGATGTGCTCGAGCCGGACCGAGGCGTCCAGCAGCCAGTCGCCGAGCTTCCAGGCGTCGGACACGTAGCCGGCGATGTTGGTGGCGTTGCCCTGCTCCATGATGTAGTAGCCGCCGTTGGCGCTGACGATGCCCTGCGAGCTCGTGATGTGCCAGATGTTGCTGCCCTGGGCCGCCTGCAGCACGATCGGGCTCGCATTCGGCACGTTGTTGATCAGCACGTTGGAGCCGAGCGACCAGTTGTCGTTGTCGGTGTAGTGCGCGGCGTAGACGCCGAGGGTGAGCGTGTTGCCGTTGCCGAAGTCCTTGGCGAGGCGGAACTCGTCCGCCACGCTCATGATCTTCTTCTGCACCAGCCACACCTGCTGCGTCACGACGCTGGTGTTCGGGTCGACGATCCCGCCGTTGGCATAGGTGGCCTGGATCGAGGCCGGGTCGAGGCCCTCCGGCAGCGTCAGCGTGCCGATGAAGTCCGACAGCGACGACGGGTTGCCGTTGTTGACGAGCGCGTGCGTGTTGACGTAGCCGCCGTCGAAGATGAAGTTGTTGCTGATCGACCAGCCGTGGTCGAGCGCCAGCTTCAGCTCGGAGCCGAAGTAGTTGAGGTCGGCGCCGCGGCCGTCGCTGATGTCGTCGTTCTCCCAGCCGCCGGCCGGGTTGGGCACCAGGAAGTTCTGCAGCTGCTTGCTGTTGTAGGTCGAGTGGAGCTGGTTGAAGCCCGGGTACGGGCACGCCGAGCTGCCGCAGACGAGGTACGGGAAGTCGGCGACCCACTGGTTCTTGTCGTGCAGCGTGCGGAACCAGAACAGCAGCGAGCCGTTGTCCATCGTGTGCTTCAGCGTCGCGGTGAACTGCCCGCCGATGTCAGACGGGTACTGGGGATTGCGCACGCCGTCGGACTGGCGGTAGAAGCCGCCGACGCTGGCGTACCAGCCGTCGGCCACCTTGCCGCCCAGGAAGGCATCGACGCGCTCCATGCCCTCGAATCCGTAGGTCAGTCCGAGCGACCCGGAGGTCTTGTCCGTGCCGGTGCGCAGGATGAAGTTGGCGGTCGCGCCGGCCTGGCCGGGACCGTAGATGGCGCTGGTGCCACCCTGCACGATCTCGACGCGCTCGATGGTGTCATCGAGGCGGACCAGCGAGCTCGAGTCGAGGAACGACAGGTCCGGCGCGCCGTAGAGCGGCGAGCCCTGGATCATCGTCGTGAAGTAGGGCGAGTCGCCGCCGCCGTTGGGGAAGCCCGCCACGTCGACGTTGACGCCGGTCTGTCCGCCAGAAGACTCGGGCCAGATGCCCGGCGACAGCTTGAAGATGTCGGCGGCGCTGATCGGGTTGGCGAGTTTGATGTCGTCGAGGGAGGCGGTGACGATGTTGAAGCTCGCGTCCAGCTTCTTGACGCCCTGCGGCGTCGCCGTCACGACCACTTCCTCGAGCGTCGAGCTGCCCGCCGCTGCACCCGCCGTCGAGTCCGCGGCGAGGGCCGAGCCGCCGAGGCCGTACAGGACACCCGCGACGGCCGCGGCGAGGACCGTGGTCGCCGGGCGGCGCTGACCCAGCGATCCGCTCTCCGGTCGACGCAGGTCATTGTTTACGGTTGTCATAAGTACCCCCTCCGAAAGTGTTGGGCAAGAGCAACAACGCATGGATAACGCGTAAGTCTCCGGCGCCCGATGCTGCGGGCTCCGGAAACCGGGAACAGAAAGTGAGGAACGGTCGGCGGCCTTAAGCTGCCCGGTCTACCCCCTCATTCGGCATCCGCCCAGGCACTGGCGCCCGTGCGAGGCCGATCGCTTCTTTCCATTGTTAACGTTGAAACCTACACTGGCCTGATATCGATATCAAGAGTTGTTGCTTAAGTACCAATGAGATGCGCAGGCCAATGAGCGTTCAGCCACCCGCGA
The DNA here is from genome assembly GCA_018241545.1 of Pseudomonadota bacterium. Classification (GTDB taxonomy): domain Bacteria; phylum Pseudomonadota; class Gammaproteobacteria; order Steroidobacterales; family Steroidobacteraceae; genus CAIKZZ01. Next base: position 7,316 of record JAFEDP010000039.1, on the reverse strand, counting down.
CGGTTGACCGGCGTCCGCCGATTCGGCGGCCGGCGCGCGTCAGGAGGTCGCGCTGATGAACACCAGCTCCGACGACAGGGGTTCGGGCAGCGTGACCGCGAGGCCCTGGTCCATCAGCGTCGCGCCCGACACCTCGATGTCCGCCTCCGGTCCCTGGTCGTGGAACGAAATCCGATAGCGCCGTCCGCGCTCGAGAGCCGCGAGGCGGAACCGATGCACCGTCTCGTCGGCCGCGGCGCCTCGGAATGCGAACAGCACGCCGTGGCGTCCGGCTGGCGCGTAGTACTCGATGCCATCCCAGTGCTGCCCGTCGGGCCGTGGCGTCACGTGATACAGGTCGGCGCTGCGGATCAGCGGCCGGAGCCGTGCCTTGTAGAGGGCAAGCTCGGCGCGCGCCGCCGCGCGCTCGGCGCCGCTCCACTGCGTGGTGTCCAGCATCAGCGAGAACCAGCCCATCATGCCGCTGCGCAGCAGGTAGCGCAGGTTCGCGAGGCGAGGCGTCGGCCAGCGCTCGACGTACGCCTCGAGCATGGCCGGCGGCAGCACGAAGCTGGCGTCGTAGAAGGCGCGCCGGTTCGAGAGCGGGTCGTAGTGGTCCGTGATCGAGAAGTAGTCGCCGTGCGCGGCACTGCCGAAGTCGACCATCCGCCCGCCGTCGTTGCAGACCTCGAGCAGCAGGTGCGGGTGGCGCCTGCGCAGCTGCTGCTGGATTGCGTAGTAGCCGAGCGTGGCGTGGTAGCTGACATCCGTCTCGTTGGAGCCGTCCGCCCACAGGTAGCCCGAATCCTCGTACACGCGCAGCGTGCCGGGATCGGGCGGGAGCGCGGGATGGCCCGCGCGGGCGCTGCCCTGCGCGACCAGGTAGCCGTCGTGCTCCAGCATGTCGAGGTGGTAGTCGGTGACGATGCGCTCCACCTCGCGCGCCGCCCAGGCGCGGGCCGCCGGCACGCCGAGGTCGATCGTGACGCCCTTGAACGGCTCGCGGTGCTGCCAGCCGGGCGGCGGGTCGGCGACGAGCCAGTCGCGGGTCGCGCGGTCATCGACGCGCAGCGCGCCCGGCGCATCCGCGGTCCCCGCCTGCGTCCAGTCGGCCCACAGGCCGAACCGGAGCCCGCGCCGGTGCGCGTAGTCGGCGATCGCGGCGATGCCGTGCGGGAACTTCGCCGGGTCGGCGCGCCAGTCGCCGACGCCGCGGAACCAGCCGGCGTCGAGGTGGTAGAGCTCGAGGCCGAGCGCCTGCGCCTCGTCGATCATCCGCCGCGCGAGCGACTCGTCGACCTCGAGCCCGCTGCCCCAGGAGTTGCTGACGAGCAGCGGGAAGGAGGGATCGGCGAGCGTGCGGGGCGCGGCGAGGGTGCCGCGCACCCAGCGGCGCAGCTGGTTGCCCGCGCCGTCGGCGCCCCCACGGGCCGCGCCGAGGAAGACGGTCGGGGCCGTGAAGCAGCCGCCCGGCGGCACGCGCGTCCGGTAGGGACCGGGCTGCGGGTCGAGCCCCGCCTCGCCGCGCACGGCGGCACCGGCGCGCTGGACGGTGATGCGGGTCCGGCCGCTGAACTCGATGCCGACGTACCAGCCGTCCGCCTCGCCGTCGGCGCGATGGACGAGCACGTACGGGATCATCTCCGGCGGCTCGCCGGCGAGCGGCCTCGCGTAGGTGCTCGAGCGCCCCTGCCACGCGTCGCCCTCGCCCAGCGGCTCGTCGTGGGTGCCGACGTCGGAGGGATGGTCGCCCCCCTTCTCGACCCAGAAGCGGCGGAGCGCGGCGTTCTCGGCCACCGCGAAGTCGAACTGCAGGCTGGCGAGCAACGGCAGATCGACCGCACGCGGTCCCCGATTGCAGACGCGTACCTCGTGCTCGAGCGGCCCGCTCGCGGCGCGCGCGCTCCAGAGCCAGTGCGCCTCGAGCGGCGCCGTGCGCGCGCGGTAGACGAGGTCGACATCGCGGGCACGCCGTCGGCTCGCGGCGGAATCCCAGCGCCACGCGAGCGGCACCACGCGCCCGTCGATCGTGACCTCGGCCGGCAGGTGCTCCCACGCCCGGTTGTCCCAGGCTGCGCCGCCGCGCAACGCCAGCCGCGTGAACCGGGGCGCATCCGGCCCGGCCTCCACGACGATCGACGTCGTCGCAGTGCCGACCGGGGCGCGCATCAGCGGTTCGGACTGCGCGGCGGACCACGCGACGAGGCCCGCCAGCAGCGACGCGATGGCGCGCGCGGCCGGCGCCAGCGGGCGTCGGGCGCAGTGGCGCGGGAACCGCATCGTCGATCGCTGCATGGTCGTCTCCCTGCGGGTGCGGGCGGGCCGGCGGGCGCGGAGGCGGCGGGGACGGCGACTATAATGAAAAGCGGATCGCACGGGGCTCGCGCCGGGGGCGGCCCCGCCACGCGGCCGCGCGGCGCGCGCGCCCGCTCGCCGATGATCCGCATCGTACTCGGCACCCATGGCCGGTCCTGTGTCGCTGCGCGGGCGCCGCCCGGTCGAACCAGCGCGCGGCGCGGCGATGGGCACCCGCCGGGCACGGCGGGCGGCAGCAGGCGAGGGCACGCAGGGCCCGGTTCCAATCGGATCGAGTGCAGGAGACCAGTGCAATGACGACGACGCGTTCCTGGCAGCCGGCGACGGTACTCGCGCTTCTCGCGCTGGCGTTCAGCGTCGCGCCGACGCGGGCCGAGCAGCGGCTCTCCTTCGACGTTCTGGAGGGCGAGAACCTCAACAGCTTCCTGCGCGAGGGGCCGGTCGCGGCGCACGTGCTGCTGCGATCGGGTCGCGAGCCGCGCCTGCTGGTCGTGTTCCCCGCCGGCAACAGCGGCGCCGGCGTCTGGTTCGCGCGTACCGGCGTGCCGGTGCGCTGGTCGCTGCAAGGCCGGCCCGAGCCGGTGGTCGAGCGCGACGAGCAGGGCCGGCCCCTGTATGGGGTCCGTTTCGCCGCGACGCTGACGGGCGGCGAGCTCGTCGTGCGGCAGGCGCTGCTGACCGGCGTGCGGCTGCTGCGGGACTTCCAGACGCTCGGCAAGGCGCCGGCGGAGGTGATGGTCGAGGCCACGACCAGCGGCAGCGCGATGAGCTGGTCCCGCGAGCGCCTCGATGGCGCGCTCGGCTACCGGCTGCGGATCGCGGTCACTGACGGCGCGATCAATCACGGTCGCATCGAGCCGGGCACGGACGGGGCGATCGGCCTCGTGGTGACGGCGCTGTCCGGCGAGCGACCGCTGACGCCGCTGCCCACCGACCAGCTGCTGTCGTCCGCGGCGGGCACCGACCTGGCGGCGCGCGACGCGCTGACGTTCCTCAGCTACCGCGAGAAGTTCCTGGCCGGCTCCTGGCGGTTCAACACCTACTTCGGGCGCGACACGCTGATGTCGGTGCGGCTGCTGATGCCCGCGCTGACCCCGCTCGCCGTCGAGTCCGGGCTCGGCGCCGTGCTGACGCGCCTGTCGGATGGCGGCGAGGTCGCCCACGAGGAGGACATCGGCGAGTCCGCGCTGCTCGACCACCGCGCCGCCGGCGAGGCGCTGCGCGACGCGCCGGTCTTCAACTACACCATGATCGACGGCAACTACATGCTCGCACCGGTGGTCGCGGCGTGGCTGCTCGACGATCCGCGCGGCCGCGGTCGCGCGGCCGCGTTCCTCGCCGAGCGCGACGGTCGCGAGGGCGGCAGCGCGAGGCCGTTCGGGGCGGACCTGGTCTCGAACCTGCGCCTCGTGCTGCGCAGCGCCCAGGCCTTCGCCGACGACCCCACCGCCGCTCACCTGCTCGCGCTCAAGGCCGGACGGGACTCCGGGCAGTGGCGCGACAGCGGCGAGGGGCTCGGCCGCGGCCGGATCCCGTACGACGTCAACGCCGTGTTCATGCCAGCCGCGCTGGCGGCCGCGAGCGAGCTCGGACGCAGCGGCCTGCTCGCGCCGTACCTCGGCGCCGCGGATCGGGCGCTGTTCGCGCGAGCGGCGGCCATGCGGCGGACCTGGCAGGCGAAGGCACCGCCGCTCTTCGACGTGCAGATCGCCAATCCGGTCGCGCGCGCCGCGGTCGCGGCCTACGGCCGCAGCGTCGGCGTGCCGTCCGCGGCGGCCGACGCCTCGCTCGGCTCGCGGCCGGTGCGCTTCCACGCGCTCGCGCTCAATGCGGACGTGAGCCCGGTGCCGATCGTGCACTCCGACGAGGGCTTCGAGCTGCTGCTGGGCCGCCCGAGCGCCGCCGAGCTCGACGAGGCGCTGACCGCGACCCTGCGACCGTTCCCGGCGGGCCTCATGACCGACGTCGGGCTGCTGGTCGCGAACCCGGTGTTCGCGCCGGCCGAGGTGCAGGCCCGCTTCAGCAAGAACGCCTACCACGGCACGGTCGTCTGGTCGTGGCAGCAGGCCCTGCTCGCCGCCGGCCTCGCACGGCAGCTGCAGCGCACGGACCTGCCGGCGCCGACGCGGAGGCGATTGCGCGCCGCGCAGGCGCAGCTGTGGGCAGCGATCCGGGACAGCCGCGAGATGCGCAACAGCGAACTCTGGTCATGGGCGTGGGCGGACGGGCGGTATCACGTGGCGCCCTTCGGCGCCGACCAGGCCGACGCCGACGAGTCGAACGCGGCGCAGCTGTGGAGCACCGTGTACCTCGCGATCCCCGAGCCGGCATCTAGATAACGATAACAATCCGCGCTAGGATCGAGTTTGGCAGACCATGTTTGCGTCGCCGGCCGGACACGGGCGGCCGGCGAGGGGGGGGGACGGTTGTCCACAGTGCCCACGATCGGTGACGGCGGTTCGCCCGCGCGGGATCGTTGGCACGTGTGCCTCGACCACGACGGGCCGTCGGCCAGCGCAGCGCAGGCGGAGACCCTGCTCGCCCTCGCCAACGGCCTGCTCGGCGTGCGGGGCGGCCGCGAGGAGCAGCCGAGCGCCACCGATGGCGCGTTCCTCGCGAGCGTCTACGAGCGGCTGCCGATCGAATACCACGAGGCGTTCCCGGGATTCGCGCGCACGTCCGACACGCGCGTGCCGGTCGCCGACGGCAAGCGCATCCGCATCCGCGTCGGTGCGGGACGGCACGACCTCGGCACGGGCACGCGCCTCGAGTGCCGCCGCACGCTCGACCTGCGTCACGGCCGCCTGCACCGACGCACCCTCTGGCAGGCGCCCGACGGCGGCCGCCTCGAGGTCACGGCGCTGCGGGTGGTGCCGCTCGACGGCCGGGCGCTGCTCGGCATCCGCCTGACCGTGCGCTCGGTCGACTACCGCGGCCCGCTCGTTCTCGAGTCGTGCATCGAGGCCGGCGAATCCGCGCGGCGGGCGGACGACCCGCGCATCGGCGCGGCCGAGGGTGCGGCGCTCGCGCTCGGCGAGCGGCGCCTCGCGGGCGAGGTAGCCCTGCTCACGCAGCGCGCGCGACGCTCGGACATCCACGTGGCGGTCGCGCAGGCGCATGGCGCCGTGCAGCCGCTCACCTACGGCGAAGCGCTGCTGGGCGACGCGAAGGCCGTCGGCCAGAGCTTCAGCGGCGAACTCGCTCCCGGCGCCGAGGTCACGATCGAGAAGTTCGTCGCCTGGGCCGCCGGCGGCCCCGCCGACGAGCTCGCGGCGGCTGCGGTCGCCGCGGTGAACGCCGCGGCGCGCGCCGGCTTCGGGGCGCTCGAGCGCGAGAACGCCTCCGCCTGGCGCGAGTTCTGGGCCGGGGCCGAGCTCGGCATCGAGGGCGACGCCTCGCTGGACGAGGCGCTGCGCTTCAACCTGTTCCACCTGCGCCAGTCGGCACCCGCCGACGGCCGCCACGCGCTCGCCGCCAAGGGCCTGACCGGCGAGGGCTACGAAGGCCACGTGTTCTGGGACACGGAGGTGTTCGCGCTGCCGGTACTGCAGATGACCGCGCCCGCGCTCGTGCGCGCGAGCCTCGACTGGCGCGCCCGGGCGCTGCCGGCCGCGCGGCGGCACGCGCGCGAGATGAACCACCCGATCGGGGCGCTCTACCCGTGGCGGACGATCGGCGGCGACGAGTGCTCGGGCTACTTCCCGGCCGGCTCCGCCCAGTACCACATCAACGCCGCGGTCGCCTACGCGCTGCGGCTCCACGCGCTCGGGCAGGACGGCAAGGCGCCGTCGCCGGCGGACGCATCCGTGCTGTTCGAGACCGCGCGCATCTGGATGCAGGTCGGCCACCACGACGCCGCGCGCGGCGGGGCGTTCTGCATCCATTCCGTGACCGGTCCGGACGAGTACTCCGCGCTGGTCGACAACGACTGCTACACGAACCGCCTGGCGCGCCTGCACCTGCTGCACGCCGCCGGCGTCGCCGACCGGCTCCGGGCCGAGGCGCCCGAGCAGTACCGCGCGCTCGCCGCGGAACTCGACCTCCTCGAGACCGAGCCCGCCACGTGGCGCCGCGCGGCGCAGGCGATGTACGTACCGGTCGACCCGCGCCTCGGCGTGCACCCGCAGGACGACACCTTCCTGCGCCGGCCGGTCTGGACCCACCCGAGCGAGCCGGCCGACGACCGGCCGCTGCTGCTGCGCTACCACCCGCTGACCCTGTACCGGCACCAGGTCTGCAAGCAGCCGAGCGTCGTGCTCGCCGACGTGCTGCTCGACGACGGCGTCAGCGCCGCCCAGAAGCGCCGCGACTACGACTACTACGAGCCGCTCACGGTGCACGACTCGTCGCTGTCGGCCAGCACCTGGTCGATCCTCGCCGCCGAGCTCGGACTGCTCGACGACGCGCTGCGCTACTTCCGCGAGGGCGCGCGCCTCGACCTCGACGACCTGCACGGCAACGCCGCCCACGGCGCGCACATGGCGGCGATGGCCGGCAGCTGGCTCGCGCTCGCGTGGGGCCTGGGCGGCCTGCGGATCGCCGCCGACGGTGCGCTGCGGTTGCGGCCGGTGCTGCCGGCGGCGTGGCAGGGCTACCACTTCACGCTGCAGTGGCGCGGCCGCGTGCTGGTCGTGCGCGTCACCGCCGCAGGCGTCGCCTACGAGCTCACGCGGGGCGAGGCGCTCGCGCTCGTGCACGACGGCCGGCCGCTCACCGTCGCGCGCGGGCCCGCCGTACGCGCGCCGCTCGCGGCGCCCGCGGTCGCCCCGGCGCGGCGGATGGCGGACGCCGTGATCTTCGACCTCGACGGCGTGCTGACCGACACCGCGGAACTGCACTTCCGCGCCTGGTCGCGCCTCGCCGCGGAGATCGGCGTGCCGTTCGACCGCCGCACCAACGAGCGCCTCAAGGGCGTCGACCGGCTGAGCTCCCTCGGCATCATCCTCGAGCGCGCGACCCAGGCGTACGATGCCGCGGCGCGCGCCGAGCTCGCCGCCCGCAAGAACGCCTACTTCGTCGCG
>JAFEDP010000399.1 GCA_018241545.1 Pseudomonadota bacterium | reverse complement strand
CTGTGCCGCCGAGCTCGAGCAGCACGAGGTCCGCCGCGCCCGGGGCGCGGGCGCGCTCGAGCGCGAGGCGCCGGCCCGTCGGCGCCAGCGCCGGGCGGGTGTCGCCGGGGGCGCCGATCACGGGGTTGGTGACGCCGACCATGCGCGCCTCGCTGACGCTGACCGAGACGATCTGCGTCGGCAGCTTCCAGTCGGTGCGGTGGGCGTAGATCAGCGCGGCGCCGTCGCGCTGCCAGGTCATCGGCCCGCCGCCGCCGAAGTCGCAGTCGCCGAGCAGGCGCATCTCGCCGCCGGCCGGCGGCACGGTCAGCACCGCGCAGGTGCTCTCGGTGCGCCGCTGGAACGCGATCAGGTCGCCGCGCGGCGACCAGGCCGGGTAGCCGTCGTCGCCGCCGCCGCGCGTCAGGGCGCGCGGCGCGCCGCCGGCGACGGCGCGCACGTAGAGCTTCTGCGTGCCGTCCGGCTGGCGCCAGCTGTAGACGAGCTGGCGGCCGTCGGGGGAGAAGCTCGGGCTCAGCTTCTGGCCGGGCTCGGCCGCGAACGGCGCCACCGACACGACGCTGCCCGACAGCACCACCTGGCCGCGGTTGCTGATCCACACGAGGCCGACCGTGATCGCGGCCACGACCGCGATCGCGATGCCGATCGCAAGCCCGCGGCGCTTGCCGCGCCTGAGCCAGTTCTCGACGCCCGAGGGGTTGTCGAGCAGCACGTCCGGCCCGGCGGGCCGCAGGCCGCGCTCGGGCAGCGGCGCGCCGAGCTCGAGCACGAAGCAGTCGCCGGGGGCGTTGGCGATGCGCACCGCGCCGTCCTCGGAGAACGCGCGCCGCAGGAAGCTGAGGCAGCGGCGCAGCTTGTCGCGCTTGTCCTCGTCCTCGCCCGGGCCGAACACGCGCGCCGTCAGCTCGTCGCGGTTGACGCCGCCCTCCGGTCGCTCGGCGAGGATCAGGAGCACCGCGAGCGTCTGCGGGTCGAGCGCCAGGATCCGGTCGGCGCGCGTCATGCGCGCGAGCGCCGGGCGCACCCGCCAGGTGGCGAGGTCGAAGTCGGCGACGCCGGCCGGGTCGGGCGGCGGCAGCAGCGGCCCGAGCGGCTTGCGCACCGGCCGCCCGAACTGGCGGCGCCGGCCGAGGTCGAGGAAGGTCGGCTTCTTCACGGTGCCGCCACCGCGAGCCCGAGGTGCCAGGCGAGGAACGCCCACTCGTCGGCGAAGTCCTCGACCTGCATCCACACCGGCCGGTCGTTGCCGTGACCGGCGCGGGTCTCGACCCGCAGCAGCAGCGGGCTCGGGCAGGACGCGGGCTCCGCGGCCTGCAGCGCCGCGGCGAACTTGAAGCTGTGCCAGGGCACGACGCGGTCGTCGCGCGCCGCGGTGGTCACGAGCGTCGGCGGGTAGCAGGTGCCGGGGCGCACGTTGTGCAGCGGCGAATAGGCGTAGAGCGCGCGGAACTCCTCCGCGCGCTCGGCGAGGCCGTAGTCGCTCGACCACTGGCGCGCGTTGGCGCTCGCGGTCGGGTAGCGCAGCATGTCCATGACGCCGACCGCCGGCAGCGCGGCGCCGAACAGCTCCGGGCGCTGCGTCAGCACCGCCCCGATCAGCAGCCCGCCGTTGCTGCGGCCGCGGATGCCGAGGTGCTCGCGCGAGGTGACCCGGTTCTGCGTCAGCCACTCGGCGGCGGCGATGAAGTCGTCGAACGCGGCCTGCTTGTGCAGCCGCGTCGCGGCGAGGTGCCAGGCCTCGCCGTACTCGCCGCCGCCGCGCAGGTTGGCGACCGCGTACACGCCGCCCTGCTCGAGCCAGGCGGCCACCGGCACGCTGTAGCCGGGCAGCTGCGGCAGGTTGAAGCCGCCGTAGCCGGTCAGGAGCGTGGGGCGGCGCCCGTCGCGCGGCAGGTCGCGCCGGTGCGTCAGGAACATCGGCACGCGCGTCCCGTCGCGCGAGGTGGTCCAGACCTGCTCGGTGACGTACAGCGCCGGGTCGAGCCCGCCGCCGCTGCGGCGGAAGGGCTCGAGCCGCCCGGCCGCGACGTCGTAGCGATACAGCGCGTGCGGCGTCAGGAAGTCGGTGTAGGCGAGGTAGACCTCGGCGTCGGCGGCGCGGCCGTTGAGCCCGACGACCTGGCCGAGCCCCGGCAGCGGCAGCTCGGTGGCCGCTCCGCCGGCGGCGTCGTAGGCGCGCAGCAGCGCGTGCGCATCGCGCAGGTAGCTGACGAGGAAGCGGCCGCCGGCGTAGACCGCGTCGGCCATCGCCTCCGGCGCCTCGGCGACCAGCGTGCGCCAGTGCTCCGGGTCGGGCGCGTCGAGGTCGACGGCGACGATGCGCCCGCGCGGCGCGCCGGCGGTGGTGCGGAAGTAGAACTCGCGGCCGCGGTTGCCGAGGTAGTGGTAGCGGCCGTCCCAGGCGTCGAGCAGCCGCAGCGCGTCGGCGTCCGGCGCGGCGAGGTCCAGGAGGTACACGCCGTTGGCGCTGTAGCCGTCCGACACGGTGACCACGAGCCAGCGGCCGTCGTCGCTGACGAGCCCGTAGGGGTTGCGGGTGGGGTGGTCGGCGATGGCGTAGACGAAGCGGTCGGAGCCCTGCGGCGTGCCGAGCGCGTGGTACCAGATGCTGACCTGCTGCGTGTCGTCGCCGCGACCCTCGGCGAGCGCCGGGTAGCGCGAGTAGTAGAGCCCCTTGCCGTCGCGGCCCCACGCGAGCGGCGTGAACTTCACGAGGCCGAGCTCCTCGGGCAGGTCGCGGCCGCTGTCGACCTCGCGCACCCGCAGCGTCTTCCAGTCGCTGCCGCCGTCGGCGGTGGCGTAGGCGAGGTAGCGCCCGTCGGGCGAGGGCTCGTAGCCGGCGAGCGCCACGGTGCGGTCCTCGGCGAGCGCGTTCGGGTCGAGCAGCGCCCGTGCCCCGGAGCCGTCGGCGGCCGCGACCATCAGCACGCTCTGGTCCTCGTGGCCGCTGTTGTAGAGGTAGAACAGCCGCGCGCCGCGGCGCACCGGGTTGGAGTAGGCGTTGCCGCCCGCGAGCGAGGCCCCGAAGCGCTCGCTGCCCCACAGCGCCGTGAGGCGCCGCTTGAACGCCTCGCGCGCCGGCAGCCGCTCGAGGTAGGCGCTGGCGAGCGCGTTCTCGGCGTCGACCCAGGCGCCGACCTCGGGCGACTCGAGCGCCTCCAGCCA
>JAFEDP010000398.1 GCA_018241545.1 Pseudomonadota bacterium | reverse complement strand
TTCCGCGCGCGCCTGCCCATGGCCGAGTTTGGCGCCGGCGCCGAGAGCCTCGAGGTCGGCCTGTACCGGCCCGAGGACATTCCGTGGGCCGACATCGCCTTCCCGAGCATTGACTTCGCGCTCAAGCGCTACCTCGAGGACCGCGCCCGCGGCGTCGAGCAGACCCACCTGACCGACGTGGAGCGCCCGCCGTGGCGGCGCCCCCCACCCGCCTGACCGCCCTCGGGTAGAATGCGCCTGCCGCCGCGCCCGGCCCCGGGCGCCCGGCCCCGAGCCCTTCAAGACAGCCGAGAGCGACCATGACGTTCGTCGTCACCGAGAACTGCATCAAGTGCAAGTACATGGACTGCGTGGAGGTCTGTCCGGTGGACTGCTTCCACGAAGGCCCGAACTTCCTGGTGATCGACCCCGACGAGTGCATTGACTGCACGCTGTGCGAGCCGGAGTGCCCCGCCGAGGCGATCTATTCCGAGGAGGAGATCCCGAAGGGCCAGGAGCACTTCCTGAAGCTGAACGCCGACCTCGCCAAGGGCTGGCCGGTCATCAACGAGAAGAAGCCGGCCCCCGCCGACGCGGACGAGTGGAAGGGCCGACCCAACAAGCTGCCGCTGCTCGAGCGCTGAGCCCTCAGCCGGCGCCGCCGCCCTCGAGCGCCTTCAGCTTCTGCACGAGCTCGGCCGGCGGGTAGTAGCCCGGCAGGTAGTCGCCGCGGTCGGTGAAGATGCCGGGCGTGCCGCGGATCCCGAGCTCCTGGCCGAGCGCATAGGTGCGCGCCACCGGCGTGTTCTTGCAGCCCTTGCCGGGCACCTCGTTGCCGAGCTTGGCGCGGGTCAGCGCTTCCTGGCGGTTCGTCGAGCACCACACGACCTCGGCCTTGCGCCACGAGTCGGTGCCGGGCCCGGAGCGCGGGTAGAACAGGTAGCGGACCTTGATGCCGAGGCGGTTGTACTCGGCAATCTCGCTGTGCAGCTTGCGGCAGTACTGGCAGTCGACGTCGGTGAACACGTTGATCGTGTAGCGCGGCGCCTTGGGCGAGAACACGATGGCGTCGTCGTCGGTGACGGTGCGCAGGGCCGCCTGGCGCGACTCGGTGCGCCGCGCCTCGGTCAGGTTGCGGCCCTTGTCGGTCTCGAACAGGTCGCCGGTGAACGCGTAGCGGCCGTCGCCCGTCACGTACAGCACCTCGCCGCCGTGCGCGACCTCGTACAGGCCCGGGACCACGCTCGGGCGCACCGCCTCGAGCGGCACCTCGAGCTTCTTGGCGATCGGGGCGCGCGGGTCGCCGGCGGGCTCGGCGGCCCACGCCGCGAGGGCGGCGAGCGCGAGGCCGAGAACGAGGAACGGGGCCGCGAAGCGGCGGACGGGATAGCGGGACATCGGGGCCTCCGGGACGGTCGCCCCGGCTAGGACCACGCCCCGGGACGGCAGTTCCGGGAGTCTACCAAAGCGCGGCCGGTCAGCCGCGCGGGTGGTGCGCCGCGTGCAGTTCCTTCATGCGCTCGCGGGCCACGTGCGTGTAGATCTGGGTCGTGGACAGGTCGCTGTGGCCGAGCAGCATCTGCACCACGCGCAGGTCCGCGCCGCGGTTCAGCAGGTGCGTGGCGAAGGCGTGGCGCAGCGTGTGCGGCGACAGCTCCTTCTGGACGCCGGCCTTGCGGGCGTAGCGCTTGATGATGTGCCAGAACGCCTGGCGCGTCATGCGGTCGCCGCGCCGCGTCGGGAACAGGTAGTCGGTCTGGCGCTCGAGCAGGATCTCGGTGCGCGGCCCGCGCACGAACTCCGCGAGCCAGCGCACCGCCTCGTCGCCGAGCGGGATCAGGCGCTCGCGGTTGCCCTTGCCGACGATGCGGATCACGCCCTGATTGGTGTTGACCTGGGAGTGCTTGAGGCTGACGAGCTCGGAGACCCGCAGGCCCGTGGCGTACAGCACCTCGAGCATGGTCCGGTCGCGGTGCCCGAGCGGGTCGCCGACGGCGGGCGCCGCCAGCAGCGCCTCGACCTCGTCCTCGGTCAGCGACTTCGGCAGCGAGCGGCCGATCTTGGGCATCGCGATCTGTGCGGTCGGGTCCTCGGCCACCGAGCCCTCGCGGACCAGGAAGCGGAAGAAGCGCCGGAAGCTCGACAGCTGGCGCGCCGTCGAGCGGGGCCGCGCGCCGCCCTCGACGCGCGAGGCGATGAAGTCCAGGAGGTCGCCGCGGCTGGTGCGGGTGACGACCACGCGGCGCGCCTCGAGCCAGCGCGTCAGCGCGGTCAGGTCCGCGCGGTACGCGGCGAGGGTGTTCTGCGACAGTCCGCGCTCCATCCACACCGCGTCGAGGAACCGGCCGATGGCCGGGTCCGTCTCGGGAGCGGGTTCGCGCGTCGTCTTCACGACCTTGGCATGCATGGGGTTCTCGACCGCCGGACTCAAGTGCAGTTTCGATTCGCGTCCACGCCGCGGCACTGGGCAAGCCCGGTGCCGAACCGGCACAATCCGTTGCGTGTCGACACCACTCTGGCCACCTGGCCCAGCCCTCCGGCGGACGTGCCGATGAGTATCCGCAGCGCTGGCCGGGGGATGCGTGACCGGCCTCACGAAAGGCCCAAGCGGTTGACATAAAGAGAAGCAGTTCACATTAAGCGGGGGCGCACGCCCTTCTGGACGGCCCGGATGAGACGCCTTGGGCAGGTCGCCTACGGCCTGTGGTGCTGGCTCGTGTTCCTCGCGGTGGCGGTGACCCTGGTGGTGCTGGTGCTGGTGGTGCCGGGCCTCGGCCGGCGCCGCGCGCTGGCCCGGGCCGGCGGCCACGTGTTCTTCGCCCTGGCCGGCATCCGCTTCCGGGTCGCCGGCCTCGAGCACCTCCCGCCCGGCCCGTGCGTGGTGGTCGCCAACCACGCGAGCTACGTCGACGGCGTCGTGATGCAGGCGGCGCTGCCGCCGCGCTTTGCCTTCGTGATCAAGAAGGAGATGGCGGCCGTGCCGCTCGCCGGGCTCCTGCTGCGGCGGCTCGGCTCGGAGTTCGTCGACCGCTTCAACCGCCACCAGGGCGGCGTCGACGCGCGCCGGGTGCTCAAGACGGCGCTCGCCGGCGAGTCGCTGGCGGCGTTCCCGGAGGGCACCTTCACCGAGCAGGTCGGCATGCACCGCTTCCACGTCGGCGCCTTCGTGGCCGCGGCGCGCGCGGGGCTGCCGGTCGT
>JAFEDP010000397.1 GCA_018241545.1 Pseudomonadota bacterium | reverse complement strand
GGGATCGACGCCGCCGCGCCGAGCACCCTCGGCGGCCACTGACTGAGGCGTCGCGGCACCGGCCTCGGACGCGCACCCCGCTGCCGGATGCCGCCGCAGCGGCGCAACGACGCGCGCCGGCGGAGGCGGCTCGGTGCGGCCGACGGCGAGCTGGCGTACGCGAGGTCAATCCCATGGCCCGGCCCGCCGGCCCTCAACGGCGGACAGCGATCCGTCCGCGCCGACTACTTGGGGTCGCGGGCGGCCTGGGCTTCGGCCGGCGCGTCGAGGCCGATCTCGGGCCAATCCGGCCCGAAGATCTCGATCGGATGCTGCGTGCGATCCGTGCCGTTGCCGCACTTGAGATCCGTGGCCGCGCAGTACTTGTCGCAGCCCCAGCAGATGCGCTCCGGATGAGCAGGGTGTGTCGGAATCCGCCGCGCCATAACGAGCCGTCCCCGTCGATCCTTCAGGTCGTGTCCGGCGGGCACCGCGAGGGATCGACGAGGATGCAGCGTGCGCCAATCACCCGCGCGACACCTTGACGAGCGTCAAGCGCGCGAGTGACCGAAAGTCTGGCGCGGGCCCATGAGCCCTTCCCGGCCCCGCGCGGCCTGACCTGAGCGAGCATCCGGCCGAAGTTCTTGCGCTGAGCTTCCAGCTGCTCCCCGAGGGCGTCGAACTCGGCATCGTCGAGCCCCTTGCCGGCGCTGTTCATCGTCGGTCAGCAGCACCTGTCGCACCCAGTAGCGCGCGACGGCCTGCAGCTGCTCCTCGGTGAGCCTGCCGACGCGCCTGGCGGTTTCGGAGGCGCGCGCGAGATTGAGCTTGGTGCGCTTCTCGGAGAACTCGTTGTCGATCTCGACGAGTTGCCGGCGCGCCCGGGCCTTGCCGTCGGCGGAGGCGACGTTGCCTGCACTCCGGATGACGTGCGTCTGCTTCGGGGGGTACGCGGCACGCAGATCGACGGGATTCCGGCGGCGGACGTAGAGGTTGCCGTGCTTGCCGCGCTCGTAGACGCCTTCGGAGATCTGTCGCAAGGCCTGTGCACCTCGTGTCACAGGCCGTGTCGCAGGGTGGGTTTACCCGCCGCCGCCAAATGCCGGAATCACAATGGATTCATGCAGTTATACCCAGGAAGAAGGGGGTGGGGTGGACGATGGGACTCGAACCCACGACGGCCGGAATCACAATCCGGGGCTCTACCAACTGAGCTACGTCCACCATCGTCGCGACCTTGAGGTCGCCTCTACCGCATCGACATCGACATCAACTTCGCCGGACGCCTCGCTGCGCGGCTGGCGCGCCCGGCAGGACTCGAACCTGCAACCGCCGGCTTAGAAGGCCGGTGCTCTATCCAGTTGAGCTACGGGCGCTCAATGGCTCCCGACTCGACTCTCCCTCGGCGTTTCGCCGGCCGCGCATCTGCCGCGGCCGCTGTCCCGCGATCGGTGGTCGGGGCAGAGGGATTTGAACCCCCGACCCTCTGCTCCCAAAGCAGATGCGCTACCAGACTGCGCCATGCCCCGCCCGAGTCCGAACCGCACGGGACGCGCAATATTAAAGACCGCCCCCCCACCCGTCAAACCACGCGCTGCACGGTTCCGATGCTCCACGCGCGGCCTTAAGCGGGCCGCCGGCCGCCGCCCCACCCGTCCGGCCCGCCCGTGCGAGAATGCCGCCCTTTGGCCCACCAGCAGGCACGGGGAGACGGCGCGTGACCGCGAAACTGATCGACGGCAAGGCGATTTCCAAGGCCCTGAAGGCGGACGTGCGCCGCGCCACCGACGAGCTAGCCGCGCGCGGCGCGCGCCGGCCGGGGCTCGCGGTCGTGATGGTCGGCGAGGACCCGGCCTCCGGTATCTACGTGCGCAACAAGCGCCTGTCCTGCGAGGAGACCGGCATCCTGTCGGTCGCCCACGACCTGCCGGCCACGACCTCCGAGGCGACGCTGGTCGCCCTGATCGACCGCCTGAACGCGGATCCCGCGATCGACGGCATCCTGGTGCAGTCGCCGCTGCCCAAGCACATCAACCCGCACGCGATCATCGAGCGCATCGACCCGGCCAAGGACGTCGACGGCTTCCACCCGTACAACGTCGGGCGCCTCGCGCTGCGTAAGCCCACGCTGCGCTCGTGCACGCCCTACGGGATCATGATCATGCTCGAGCGCTCCGGGATCGCCCCGCGCGGCAAGGACGCGGTCATCGTCGGCCAGTCCAACATCGTCGGCCGGCCGATGGCGCTCGAGCTCCTGGCCGCCGCCGCGACCATCACCGTGTGCCACAGCGCGACGCGCGACCTCAGGGCCGAGGTCGGCCGGGCCGCGATCCTGGTGGTCGCGACCGGCAAGCCCGAGATGATCCCGGGCAGCTGGGTGCGCGAGGGCGCGATCGTCGTCGACGTCGGCATCAACCGCCTGCCGGACGGGCGCCTGGTGGGCGACGTCGAGTTCAAGTCGGCCGCCGAGCGCGCCAGCTGGATCACGCCGGTGCCGGGCGGCGTCGGCCCGATGACGATCGCCGCGCTCATGAAGAACACGCTCGAGAGCTCGCTCGCCCGCCAAGGGCTCGTCGCCGCCTGAGCCCTCAGCGGTAGCGCCAGGTCGTCCCCTGCGGCCCGTCCTCGAGCACGACGCCGCGCGCGGCGAGCGCATCGCGGATGCGGTCGGACTCCTTGAAGTCGCGTGCCTTGCGCGCCGCGGCGCGCGCCGCGATCCCGGCCTCGATCTCGGCGGGCTCCGGCCGCCCGTCGGCGACGACCGCCGCGCCGAGGCCGCCGGCCGGGCGTGACTGCAGCCACGCCTCGGCGTCCTCGCCGAGGATGCCGAGCACGCCGCCGAGGCGCCTGAGCTCCCCGGCATGCGTGCGCGCGAGCTCGCCATCGCCCGCGCCCTTGGCGACGTTGAGCTCGCGCGCGAGCGCCTGCAGCGCCGCGAGCGCCTCGGGCGTGTTGAAGTCGTCATCCATCGCGGCCTCGAAGCGGCCCGTCGCCGGGCCCGCCGGCGCGCTCGCGGACGGCTCCACGCCGCGCAGCGCCCCGTACAGGCGCTCGAGCGCGGCGTCCGCCTGCAGCAGGTTCTCGTCGGAGTAGTTGATCGGGCCGCGGTAGTGCGAGGACAGCACGAAGGCGCGCAGCACCTCGCGCCGCAGGCGCGGCAGCACCTCGCGCACCGTGAAGAAGTTGCCGAGCGACTTCGACATCTTCTC
>JAFEDP010000396.1 GCA_018241545.1 Pseudomonadota bacterium | reverse complement strand
GGCGGATGTTCTCGACGCGGTCCTGGGCCGTGAACCCGAGGTCGCGGTTGAGGCCATGACGTACGTTGTCGCCGTCCAGCAGGTAGGTGTGCCGGCCGAGTGCCACCAGGCGCTTGTCGACCAGGTTCGCGATCGTCGACTTGCCTGCGCCGGACAGGCCCGTCAGCCACAGCACGCAGCCTCGCTGGTGCTTCTGCGCGGCCCGCACGCGCGCGTCGACCTCGAGCGCCTGCCAGTGCACGTTCTGCGAGCGGCGCAGCGCGAACCGCAGCAGCCCGGCGCCAACCGTACCGTTCGTGAGGCGGTCGATCAGGATGAATCCGCCAAGCGCGCGGCTCTCGGCATAAGGCGCGAACGGGACCGGCTGGTCGAGCGCCAGCTCGCACACGCCGATGTCATTGAGCTCGAGCCGCTGGGCCGGCAGGTGGTCGAGCGTCGCGACGTTGACGCAGTACTTGATCGGCGCCACCGTCGCCGACACCGTGCGCGTGCCCAGCTTCAGCAGGTACTGCCGGCCCTGGAGCAGCGGCTCCTCGTGCATCCAGACCACGGTCGCCTCGAAATGGTTGGCGACCTCAGGCGGCGCATCCGCGCTCGCGATCACGTCGCCGCGGCTCACGTCGAGTTCGCGGGCGAGCGTCAGGGTCACGGACTGGCCGGCCACGGCTTCGGTCAGGTCGCCGTCGGCAGTGACGATGCGCGCGACCTCGGTGTCGTGGCCCGACGGCAGCACCCGCACGCGATCGCCCGGTCGAACCGTGCCGCTCGCGATCAGGCCGGCGAAGCCGCGGAACTCGGCGTGGGGCCGGTTCACCCACTGCACCGGCAGGCGCAGCGGCGCGCTGAGGTCGGCGACGCCCACCTCGGCGGCCTCCAGCTGCGCCAGCAGCGTCGGTCCCTCGTACCACGGCATGCGGGGCGAACGGACCACGACATTGTCGCCGTCGGCCGCGGCCACCGGCACGGCCGTGACGCGGGTGATGCCGATGCGGGCGGCGAAGGCGCGGTACTCGCGCTCGATCGCCGCGAACACCGCGGCGTCGAAGCCCACCAGGTCCATCTTGTTGACCGCCAGGATGGCCTGGCGGATGCCCAGCAGCGCCACGAGGTAGCTGTGACGCCGCGTCTGCGTGAGTACGCCCTTGCGTGCATCGACCAGGATCACCGCCGCCTCGGCGGTTGACGCCCCGGTCACCATGTTGCGCGTGTACTGCTCGTGGCCGGGCGTGTCGGCGACGATGAACTGGCGCCGCTCCGTCGAGAAGAAGCGGTAGGCGACGTCGATCGTGATGCCCTGTTCGCGCTCCGCGGCGAGTCCGTCGACCAGCAGCGCGAAGTCCAGCTGCCCGCCGCGGGTTCCGACGCGCTGCGAGTCCCGCGCGAGCGCCGCGAGCTGGTCCTCGTAGATCATGCGCGTTTCGTACAGCAGCCGACCGATCAGCGTCGACTTGCCGTCGTCGACCGAGCCGCAGGTGATGAAGCGCAGCAGGTCCTTCTGCTGCAGCGCTGCGAGGTAGGCCTCGACGTCGGCGGGCGGAGCGGTGGCGCGGGTCGTCATCGGCCAGGGCTAGAAGTAGCCCTCCTGCTTCTTGAGCTCCATCGAGGCGCGCTGGTCCTGGTCGATCACTCGTCCCTGGCGCTCGGACTTCGGCGCGACCAGCATCTCGGCGATGATCGCCGGCACGGTGCGCGCGCGGCTCTCCATCGCGCCGGTCAGCGGGTAGCAGCCGAGCGTGCGGAACCGCACCTCGCGCAGCGCCGGCTGCTCGCCCGGCGCGAGCTGCAGGCGCTCGTCGTCGACCATCAGCAGCGTCCCGTGCCGCTCGACCACCGGCCGTTCCGCGGCGAAGTACAGCGGCACGACCGGGATGCGCTCGCGATGGATGTACTGCCAGACATCGAGCTCGGTCCAGTTCGACAGCGGGAACACGCGCAGGCTCTCGCCGCGCAGCTTGCGGGCGTTGTACAGCGACCAGAGCTCCGGCCGCTGGCGCTTGGGATCCCAGCGGTGCGCGGCCGAGCGGAACGAGAACACCCGTTCCTTGGCGCGGCTGCGCTCCTCGTCGCGGCGCGCGCCGCCGAAGGCGGCGTCGAAGCCGTAGCGGTCGAGCGCCGCCTTCAGCGCCTCGGTCAGCATCAGCCGCGTGTACTCGGGCGTCGGCGTGTCGAACGGGTTGACGCCCGCGGCCGCCGCAGTCTCGTTGGTGTGCACCAGCAGGTCCAGGCCCAGCTCGCGCACCATCCGGTCGCGGTGCTCGATCATGGCGCGGAAGTCCCAGCCGGAGGCGATGTGCAGGACCGGGAACGGCAGCCGGCCCGGATAGAACGCCTTCGCGGCGAGGTGCAGCATCACCGAGCTGTCCTTGCCGATCGAGTACAGCAGCACCGGCCGCTCGCACTCCGCCACCACCTCGCGGAAGATGTGGATGCTCTCGGCCTCGAGACGGTCGAGGTGGGTCAGTGGCGGTCTGTGGCGCTCGGCGGGCACTGCGCGGCTCGGAGGGACTCGGCCGGGTATGTTCGCACATCTGGCCCGGTGCCAGATCCGGCGACCGGGCCGCGGGGGCGGCCGCGGGCTGGCATGCTAGGCACCCCGGAGGGCCCGCCGCATGCGCCGGACGACCGTCGCCATCCTTCTGCTCGCGTCGCTCGCCACGCTCGCGCTCGGCGCCTGCGCGCCCGCGCCCGGGCAGGCGCCGCTGACGCTGCTGAATGCCTCCTATGATCCGACGCGTGAGTTCTTCGACGACTTCAATGCCGCCTTCGCCGCCGCCTGGCGACGTGAGACCGGCGAGACGGTCGTCATCAACCAGAGCCACGGTGGCTCGGGCAAGCAGGCACGCGCCGTCATCGAGGGACTGGACGCGGACGTGGTGACCCTCGCGCTCGCCTACGACATCGACGCGCTCGCCACGCACGGCCGGCTGGTGCCGCCCGACTGGCAGCAGCGCCTGCCGAACCACAGCGCGCCCTACACCTCCACCGTCGTGTTCCTGGTGCGGGCCGGCAACCCCAAGGGCATCCGCGACTGGGGCGACCTCGTCCGCGACGGCGTGTCGGTCATCACCCCCAATCCCAAGACCTCGGGGGGCGCGCGCTGGAACTACCTGGCGGCCTGGGACTGGGCGCGCGCCCAGCCCGGCGGGTCGGAGCGCAGCGCGGAGGAGTTCGTGCGCCAGCTCTACCGC
>JAFEDP010000395.1 GCA_018241545.1 Pseudomonadota bacterium | reverse complement strand
CGCCGGCGCCGCCGCCCGCGGCTCGAGGCTGCGCTTGAGCTCGCGGTCGAGCGTCGTGATGCTGAGCGCCACGCGCGCGAGGCGCCGGCGCGCGAGCTCGCCGAGCACGTCGAGGTCGCGCTCGATCAGCGTGCCCTTGGTGAGCACCGTGACCGGATGGCCGAACTCGAGCAGCTTCTCGAGCAGCGCCCGCGTCAGGCGCGCCTCGCGCTCGAGCGGCTGGTAGGGATCGGTCGCGGCTCCGAGGTGGATCGGCTCGGGGCGGTAGCCCGGCCGGCGCAGCTCGGCGTCGAGGAGGCGCGCGGCGTCGGGCTTGGCGTAGATCTCGGTCTCGAAGTCGAGGCCCGGCGAGTGGTCGAGGTAGGCGTGCGTCGGGCGCGCGAAGCAGTTGTGGCTGACGACCCCGTCGGCGATGAAGTCCCCGGTGCCGGTCGTGATGTCGTAGAGGCGCCGCGCGCCGGCGAGCCGCTCGATGGCCGTCACGGCGAGGCGCGCCGCGCTCGCGATGCGGCGCCCGATGAGGTCGCGCCTGCGGGTGACGGCCGGGTCCGCGGTGTGGAGGAACCGCAGGTGGGCGGCGAGCCCTCCGAGAACGCGGACGGCGTGGAGCGCCCGCGCCGGCCCGGGCCCGCGAGGCTCGATCAGCGCGCGAAAGCCCTGCGCATCGAGCGCCTCGGCGACGCGGCGGACGAGCTGCGCGTCCGCACTGCAGATCCTCAGGGTGCCGCCGCGCACGCAGCCCGCGGCATCGAACATGCCGGCCAGGAAACCCCGCTGCCACGACGGCGGCGGTGCCGCGGGCCAGGCGATGAGGTCGCCGATAGAGGCAGCGGCATCGAGCACGGGGGCCCGGACCGCCGAGCTCCCGGACCGGCCGGACAGGGCGATGGGCGAGGCGACGCGCCGGGTGCCCACGGCCTCCTCGCTCAGCCAGCGTCGGGCGCGGTGCGCGGCCTCGGCGTCGCAGCGCTCGAGCCGGAGGCGGACGTGCCGGGCGAGCGCGCCGCCCGGGCGCTCGTCGTAGCGGTCGCCCGGCCCGCCGGCGCCGCGAATCAGCCCGCTCAGGTAGCCGCGGCGGTAGTCGCCATCGGCCGGCGGGCGGCGGCTGAACGCACCCGTTCCGATCAGCCGGTTGCGACGTGTGAGATGCGGGCGCCGGCCGGGCCCTTGGCCGGCGCCGGTCACGAACTTCCAGCCGCGCTCCGTGAGGAAGCGATGGTCCGCGCCCGCGACGAGCTGCGTGCCGTCGGCGAGCGTGACCCGGTACGCGGGCTTGAGCACGCTCCAATGAGCCCGCACGGTGGTGCGGACGGTGCGCCGGTGCTGCCCGTCGCGCACCGTGCCGCAGATGAGGTCGCCGACCCTGAGGTCCGCGATCGGGCGGGTCGTGCCGTCCGCCATGAGGATGGGCGTGTCCCCGGCCAGGCAGTAGACGCAGCCGTGCTCGCAGCCGCGGTAGGGGTTGATCGACTGGCCGAACGGCACGTCCGGCGAGTCGTTGCGGCTGATGATCGAGCGCGAGGCGTCGACGTGCAGGCGCGTCGCCGGGTGGCGCGGCGGGTCCTCCTCGGGGACCGCGTCGACGTAGTCCGCCGAGCGATCCGCGGTCTGCTTCAGGAAGCGCGAGGCCTCGTTGCTGAGCGCCCCGCGGCCCTTGATCGGCGGCTGCATCCTGTATGGATATACAGTTCCGCCACGGCCGTCAAGCGCCCGGGAACCGGTCGAGTCGGCGCAGTTCCGGAAACAGCCGCGCCCACAGCGCCGCGACCGCGAGCGTCGCCGCGCCGCCGACGACCACGGCCGGCACCAGCCCCCACCAGGCGGCGGTGATGCCCGACTCGAACTCGCCGAGCTCGTTGGAGGCGCCGATGAAGAGCCAGCTGACCGCGCCGACCCGCCCGCGCATCGCATCCGGCGTCTCGAGCTGCACCAGGAGGTGGCGCACGAACACGCTGACCATGTCGGCCGCGCCGAGCGCGGCGAGCGCGACCAGCGACAGCCAGTAGCTGCGCGAGAGCCCGAACACGACGGTCGCGACGCCGAACACCGCGACGCCCGCGAACATCGCCCGCCCGGCGCGGCGGCTGATCGGCCGCGCCGCGAGCGCCGCGGCCATGAGCGCGGCGCCGATGCCCGGCGCCGCGCGCAGCCAGCCGAGGCCGGTGACGCCGACGCCGAGCACGTCGGTCGCGTACGCCGGCAGCAGCGCCGTCGCGCCGCCGAACAGTACCGCGAAGAGGTCGAGCGAGATCGCACCGAGCACGCCGTGGCGCCGCCACACGAAGCGCAGCCCCTCGAGCAGCGTGTGCCAGCTCGTCGGCGCGGTGGGCGCCGGCTGCGCCGGCGCGGCGATCGCGGCGGTGGCGAGCACCGCGACCGCGTTGAGCGCCGCCGCCGCGCCGTACACCCCGCCCGGCCCGGCCGCCGCGTACAGCGCACCACCCACCGCGGGACCCGCGATCGTCGCGACCTGCCACAGGCCCGAGTTGATGCCCACGGCGCGGCCGAACAGCGCCTGCGGCACCAGGTTCGGCATCAGCGCCTGGCTGGCCGGCGCCATCATCGCGCGCGCCGAACCGAGCACCGCCATGACCGAGAACACCGGCCAGGTGTGCGCGAGCCCGGCGTGCGTGAGGCCGGCCAGCGCCGCGGAGCAGCCGAGCTGCAGCACGAAGCAGGCGAACACGATGCGCTTGCGGCTCAGTCGGTCGGCGGCATGTCCGGCCAGCAGCACGAACAGCAGGAACGGCGCGAACTGCGACAGGCCGACCAGCCCGAGGTCGAGCGGGTCGTGCGTCAGCTCATAGACCTGCACGCCGACCGCGACGGTCTGCATCTGCGCGGCCAGCGAGCCTGCGAAGCGCGCGGTCAGGAAGCGCGTGAACGGTCGCTGCGCGAGCACGGCGCGCAGCGGGTGGACGGCGGGCGCGGCGGAGCTCACGGATCTCGGGGGGCGGGCATCGCGGCCGCGGATTATAGCGGCGGGACGCCGGCGCGCGCGGCGCGCCCTCAGGGCTCGAGCGCGGAGGCCGCGCGCCAGCCCGCGGGCGTGCGCAGCGTCGTGAACACGACCTCGACCTCGCCCGCGGCCCCCTCCTGGCCGAGCAGCGCGTGCACGAGCGCGGCACTCGCGCCGAGCGGGTCGACGCGCAGCAGCAGGATCCGCCGCGCGCCGAGCCCGCGCGCGCGCCGCGCGAGCCGCT
>JAFEDP010000394.1 GCA_018241545.1 Pseudomonadota bacterium | reverse complement strand
TCGGCCTGCGCGCCGGCGACATTGATCGCGCCGGCCACGACGCTGCCGGTCAGTTCGAGGTACGCGGCCGCGACTTGCGACCGCTCGACGTCCGCCAGCGCGGCCTGCTGCTCGATGCCGCGGCGCGTGCCTCCGAACACATCCGCCACGTAGCCCGCCGACAGCCCGAGGCTGTAGAGGTTGCCCGTCCCGACACCGCCGCTGCGCACGGCAATCTGGTTCCCGCGGCCGGCCATCGCTGCGAGATCGACCTGCGGAAGCAGTGCGCCGCGAGCGGCGACGGTGGCCTCGAGCGCGGCGGCGAGCGTGGCATGGGCCGCGGCCAGCGTGGGGCTGCCGTCCAGCGCCTGCCCGACGGTCCCGTCGAGCAGCGGCGAGCCGAAGGCGTGCCACCAACGGTCGGCCGGTTCGGCTCCCGGTTGCAGCCGCTGCTGCGGCTGCCCCGCGCCCGCGGTCGGCAGGACGACCTGCACCGCGTCGTAGCGCTCCTGGGACGGCGCCGCGGGCCTCTCGAAATCCGGTCCCACGGCGCACCCGGCCAGCAGCGATCCCCCGGCCCCCGCCAGGAGCCAGCCGACGATCACGCGCCCCGCCCTATTCATAGCGGAGCGCCTCGATGGGGTTCAGCCGGGCCGCCTTGCGCGCCGGGTAGTAGCCGAAGAAGACACCGACGGCCGCGGAGAAGCCAAAGCCGATTGCGATCGCGACCGGCGAGATCAGCGTCGGCCAGTTCGCCAGCACGGCGATGGCCCCGGTGACGAGCACGCCGAAGCCGATGCCAGCGAGGCCGCCGGTGACGCTCAGAATCACCGCTTCGCCGAGGAACTGCAGCAGCACGTGGATGCGCTGCGCCCCGATGGCCATCCGAAGCCCGATCTCCCGCGTTCGCTCGGTGACCGATACGAGCAGGATGTTCATGATGCCGATGCCGCCCACGATCAGCGAGATGGAGGCGACGACCGCGAGCAGCGCCGCCATGACGCGGCTGCTGCCTTCGGCGGTGCTGGCGATCTGACTCAGATTCCGGACACTGAAGTCCGGCACGGCGCCCGTCCGAATGTGATGGCGCCGCGTCAACGTGCTCGTGACCTCCTCGATGGCCTTGGCCACCCGCGCCGAACTCGCCGCCTGCACGTAGATGCTGTTCACGTATCCCGTCAGTCGCGGCGTGATCCCGTACGGGTTCGGCAAGGGCGGGTAAGTCGTGCTGGTGGCCGCCTGCTGCGTCGGCGCCGCGACACCGAGGACCTTTCGCTCACCCGTCGTGAACGGGATCATCACGAGGTCGTCCTGGTCCTGCCCCATGGCCGACTGGCCCTTCGACTCGTAGAGGCCGATCACGCGCAGCGGTATGCCCTTCACCCGGACGACCGCGCCAATCGGGCTCTCGGAGGTGGCGAACAGCTGGCGATAGACCGTCTGGCCCAGCACGACGACGAGCGCCGCGGTGGCGAGGTCGTCGTCGCTCACGCCGCGGCCGGCAGCGATGCGCCAGTTGGTGATGCCCGGATAGCTCGGGGTGACCGCCTGGATGCTGGTGGTCCAGTTCTGATCGGAGTACTGCACCTGACCGGACTGACGGATCAGGTAGCTCACCTGAGCGACGTCGGCGGCTTCGCGCCGGATCGCTTCGGCGTCGCCGACCGTCAGTGTCGACGCGCTGCCGAAGCCCGCGCGCACGCCGCCGGCGGTCGTCGCGCCCGGGACCACGACGAACAGGTTCGTCCCGAGGCTCTCGATCTGCTTGCGCACGGCTTCGTTGGCGCCCTGGCCGACGGCCACCATCGCGATCAGCGCCGCCACGCCGATGAAGACCCCGAGCATCGTCAGCGCCGAGCGCATCTTGTTGCGGGCGAGCGCCTGGATGGCCGCGCCGCCGATCATCCGCACGAGGCCGAGGTCCGCGCTGCGTCCCGCCTTCCCTGCCGTACTACCGCCGGCGTCGGCTGCGGCGGCGGCCACGGCGACTCGCTCCGGCGGGCCGGCCGGCCCTTCGTTGCGCCGTTCGTCGGAGAGGATCTCGCCGTCGCGCATCGTCACCACGCGCCGGGCGTAGGCGGCGATATCCGGCTCGTGCGTCACGACGACGATCGTGAGGCCGCGGTCGCGGTTGAATCCGACCAGCGTCTGCATGATCTCGTGCGACGTGCGGGTGTCGAGGTTCCCGGTGGGCTCGTCGGCAAGCAGGACGGCCGGCTCGTTGATGAGCGCGCGCGCGATGGCGACCCGTTGCTGCTGTCCGCCCGAGAGCTGCGCGGGCGTGTTGCCGGCGCGGTCGCCGAGTCCAAGAGCGTCCAGCGCCTCGCGGGCGCGAAGCATCCGCTCGGATGCGCGGTGGGACGCGGTCCGCGAATAGAAGAGCGGCAGGCCGACGTTCTCGAGCGCCGAGGTGCGGGCCAGCAGGTTGAAGCTCTGGAACACGAAGCCGATGCGCTCGCTCCGGATCCTTGCCAGCGCCGGCTCGGAGAGCTCCGCGACGTCGACGCCCTCGAAGCGGTAGCGCCCGCGCGTCGGGCGGTCGAGGCAGCCGAGTATCGACATCAGCGTCGACTTGCCGGACCCGGACGACCCCATGATCGCCACGAACTCGCCGCGCTCGATGCGCAGGTTGACGCCGCGCAGCGCCTGGACGTCGATGTCACCGGCGCGATAGATCCGGGCGAGGTCCTCGACTTCGATGACGGGCGCGGTCATGGCCGGGCATCGCCCTACATCCGCGGCATCCTCGGCGCCGCGCTGGCGGTGGTCGTGGCGCTTTCGCCGATGACCACGAGATCGTCCGCCGACACGGCGCCGCCGAGGACCTCGGTGTAGCTGTCGTCGTCCAGGCCGAGTTCGACCGGCACCCTGACCGGCCGCCCGCCCTCCAGCTTCCAGAGCGTGCCGCTCCTGCGCCCGCCCGCGGCGACGCCGTCCGCGGGCGCCGGTGGCGGATGTGAGTCGCGCGCCGCACGGCCGAGGCCGGCGGGCGTGTAGCGCAACGCCTGGTCGGGCACGCGCAGGACGCCCGCACGCTCCGCCGTGATGATGCGGACGGCGGCGGTCATGCCAGGCATGAGCTTGAGGTCGCGGTTGGATACGCCGACGACCGCGTCGTAGGTGACGACGTTCTGCACGGTCTGCGGCGCCTGGCGGACCTGCACGACCGTTCCGGCGAACGGCCGGTCCGGATAGGCCTCGACCGTGAACGTCACCCCGTTCCCGACG
>JAFEDP010000393.1 GCA_018241545.1 Pseudomonadota bacterium | reverse complement strand
ATCGACACGGCCGGCATCCAGGTGCTGCTCGCCGCCGGCCGCACGGCCGCGGCGCACGGCCGGGCGCTGCGCTGGTCCAGTCCCTCCGCGCCGCTGGTCGAGGCGGCCGGCCGGCTCGGCGTCGCCGGGCTGCTCGGGCTCGCACAGGCCGTCTGAACATGGCCGACCGCGCCGCACGGGACCGCGACGCACTGGCCATCGGCGCCACGGGCGACCGTGAGCTGGTGAGCCTGCTGGGGCTCGCCGCCTCGCAGATCGAGGTGGCGCTGCGCGAGGCCGAGCACCCGGTGGCCGAGCTCGCCGACGTCGTCGCCGGCCTCGGCGCCGGCGGCGTGGGCGCGACGGCCGCCACGGCGCTGCAGTTTCACGACCGCCTGACGCAGCGACTCACGCACGTGCGCGACACGCTCGCCTCGCTCGCCAAGTTCCTCGACGAGCGCTCGCACCACGGGCCGGGGAGCAACTGGGACCGGCTGCGCGCCGATATCCGCGGCCGCTACAGCATGGAGCAGGAGCGCGTCATGTTCGATCTGCTGGTCGGAGGCGCGAGCCCGGATCAGGTGCTCGAGGCCCTTGCTGAGCTGCGCACGAGCGGGGCCGCCAGCCACGTCGACCTGTTCTAGCCCGGCGACCGTCCCGATGAGCGCTGCCACCGAAAGGGAATTCCTGCTCTCGAACGCCGAGTTCGACGAGATCCGCCGGCTCGTGCGCGAGCACACCGGCATCGCGCTGTCCGACTCCAAGCGCGAGCTCGTCTACAGCCGGCTGGTGCGGCGCTTGCGGCGCCTGTCGCTGCGCAGCTTCGCCGAGTACATCGCGCTGCTCGGGCAGGCGGACGAGGTGGAGCTCGAGGAGTTCACCAACGCCATCACGACCAACCTGACCTCGTTCTTCCGCGAGGGCCACCACTTCGAGTTCCTCGCCGACACGGTGCTGCCGGCGCTGGAGAAGCGCAATGCCGGCACGCGCCGGCTGCGCATCTGGTCGGCGGGCTGCTCGACCGGCGAGGAGCCGTATTCGATCGCGGTCACGCTGCAGGAGGCCATGGCGCGGTTCCGCGGCTGGGACGTGCGTATCCTCGCGACCGACCTCGACTCCAACGTGGTCGCCCAGGCGCAGGCCGGCGAGTACAAGGCCGAGCGCTTCGAGAAGGTCACCTCGGCCCGCCGCGACCGCTGGTTCGACGCGACGCACTCCGGCACGTTCGTCGCCAATGCCGCGCTCAAGTCGCTGATCACGTTCCGGCAGCTGAACCTGATGCACCCGTGGCCGTTCCGCGGCCCGTTCGACGTGGTGTTCTGCCGCAATGTCGTGATCTATTTCGACAAGGAGACGCAGCGCGGCCTGTTCGACCGCATCGCCGAGATGCAGCGCGATGCCGACCACCTGTTCATCGGCCACTCCGAGTCGCTGTTCAAGGTGTGCGACCGCTATCAGCTGATCGGCAAGACGATCTACAGGAAGGTGCGATGAACGTGCCGCGCTCGCTGCTGAGCTCGGCCGGCGCGCCCTCGCCGCCGGCGCTGCCGCAGTTCGCGCACATCCGCCGCTACTGGGACGCGCAGCACAACGTGTTCGCGGCCAAGCTGCTGCCGGGCGAGTACTACGTGACGCTGCACGGCGAGATGATCTGCACGGTGCTCGGCTCGTGCGTCTCGGCCTGCGTGCGCGACCGGGCCAGCGGCATCGGCGGAATGAACCACTTCATGCTGCCGCTCGACCGCTCGCAGGGCGAGAGCGCCTGGGCCGACGCCAGCAGCGCCGCGACCCGCTACGGCAACGTCGCGATGGAGCGGTTGATCAACGACCTGCTCAAGGCCGGCGCCAAGCGCTCGAACCTGGAGTTCAAGCTGGTGGGCGGCGGCAAGGTGCTCGCGGCCATGACCGACGTCGGTGCCGGCAACATCGAGTTCGTGCGCAGCTACATGCGCACCGAGAGCTTCGTGGTCGCAGGCGAGGACCTCGGCGACATCTACCCGCGCAAGGTGCACTTCCATCCGGACACGGGCCGAGTCCGGGTCAAGAAGCTGCAGTCGACGCGCAACGACACGATCTTCGCCCGCGAGCGCAGCTACCTGCAGCAGGTCAGCTCCACGCCGCAGACGGGCGACGTCGAGCTGTTCTAGGAGCCGCCGATGGACTCGCCCGCCGACACGCCGCGCAGGACCAAGGTGCTGATCGTCGACGATTCCGCACTCGTCCGTCAGCTGCTCACCGAGATCCTCGGCACCGATCCTGGCATCGAGGTGGTCGGCACCGCGCAGGACGCGTACATGGCACGCGAGAAGATCAAGCGCTTCAACCCGGACGTGCTGACGCTCGACGTCGAGATGCCGAAGATGGACGGCATCCAGTTCCTGCGCAACCTGATGCGGCTGCGGCCGATGCCGGTCGTGATGTGCTCGTCGCTGACCGAGCGCGGCGCGGACGTGACGCTCGACGCGCTGGCGCTCGGCGCAGTGGACTTCGTCACCAAGCCCAAGGTCGACCTCGCCTACAAGCTCGAGGACTACGCCCAGGAGATCATCGCCAAGGTCAAGGCGGCGGCGCGGGCCCGCGTGCGGGCGCTGGTCGTCGATCCGCCGGCCGCCCCCGCCGCGGCGCCGCCGCCGATGCGGGTCATCGAGAAGCTGAGCGCGGACGCGATCCTGCCACGGAGCGCGCAGCCGCGGCACTTCCGCACCACCGACCAGATCGTCGCCATCGGCGCCTCGACCGGCGGCACGGAGGCGATCCGCGACGTGCTGGTGAAGATGCCGCCGGACGCGCCGGGCATCGTCATCACCCAGCACATCCCCAAGGCCTTCAGCGGGCCGTTCGCGATCCGCATGAACTCGGTCTCGCCCCTGACGGTCTGCGAAGCGCGCGACGGGCAGCAGATCCTGCCGGGCCACGTCTACATCGCGCCCGGCGACCAGCACCTGCTGGTCGTGCGCGACGGCGCCCAGTACCGCTGCCGGTTGAACGACGGGCCGCCGGTGCAGCGCCACAAGCCGTCGGTGGACGTGCTGTTCCGGTCGGTGGCCCAGAACGCGGGCCCGAACGCGATCGGCGTGATGCTGACCGGCATGGGCCGCGACGGCGCGGAGGGCATGAAGGAGATGCGCGATGCCGGCGCCGCCTGCATCGCCCAGGACGAGGCCACGAGCGTGGTGTGGGGCATGCCGGGCGCCGCCCACGAGATCGGCGCCGCAGAGTCGCTGCACCCGC
>JAFEDP010000392.1 GCA_018241545.1 Pseudomonadota bacterium | reverse complement strand
AGGCGGGTACGCCCGAAGCGCTGGTGATCGCCGATGCCGTCCGCCTGATCAAGTGGGGCCGCCAGTGGCACGAGCTCGCCGAGGCGGTGGCGCGCACGGCCGGCCGCCCGGGCGTGGTCGAGGTGCGCAGGGTGCTGCGCGCGTACAAGGCCGAGATCGAGAAGGCCGCGGCCGAGTAGCGACAATTGGCAGCGGCGCGGCGCGCGCGTACCCTGCCGGCCATCCGGCGCCGTCGGCGCCTGCCACCGAGGACCGCGTATGCCATCGATCCGTCCCGCACTCGTCGCGGGTTTCGCGCTCGCAGCCGCCACCGCGGCGGTCGCCCACGGTGCCCCGAAGTCGAAGGCCGAGCAGGCGATCGACTACCGGCACTCGGTCTACCACGTGATCGCGTGGAACGTGCACCTGATGCAGCCGCAGGTCGAGGGCAAGGCGCCGTACGACAAGGATGCGTTCGCGACCCAGGCCGCGCACGTCGCCGCGCTCGTGCCGATGCTGCCTGAAGGCTTCCCCGAGGGCTCGTTCGTGAAGGGCAAGACCGAGGCCAAGCCCGCGATCTGGGAGAAGCGCGCCGAATTCGACGAGCTGATGAAGCGTTTCGCCGCGAAGAGCAGCGCGCTCGCCGACGTCGCCAAGGGCGGCGACCTCGCGAAGATCAAGCCAGCCTTCAACGACCTGACGCAGGCCTGCAAGGCCTGCCACGACAAGTTCAAGGAAGACTGACGCTACAGCTCCAGCGTCGCCTCCGGTGCGGCGCGCAGCAGCCACACGAGCAGCACCACGAGCGCCGCGACGATCGCGAGCGCGAGCGCGCCGCGCTCGCGGTCGATCGCGGCCGCCGCGCCGACGCCGCGCTTGTCGCCCGTCAGCAGCGGCCGGATCAGGTCGTCGCGCAGCACCAGGCGGTAGTAGAACGCGGCTGCCACGTGCGTCGCGACCGCCGCCAGGATCAGGTTCGAGAGACGCCCGTGCCAGTGGCTCAGCCGATTGCTGAGCGCGCCATCGACATAGCCGTAGAGCGGCCCGGTGTGGCTGATCTCGTCGTTCGCGAACAGGCCGAGGCCGGCCTGCGCGCCGACGAGCGCGAGCAGCAGCAGCACCATCCAGCCGCCGAGCGGCGTGTGCCCGGCGTAGCGACGGTAGCCCGCGCGCGTCAGCGCGGGCAGCGATGCGAGCACGGCGCGCGGGCCGCGCACGAAGTCGCGGAAGCGCGCGTGCGCCGGTCCCGCGAAGCCCCACACGACGCGAAACGCCACCAGCACCAGCGCGCTTTCGCCGCACAGCACGTGCAGCCCGAAGGCGCTCGTGCCGATCCAGTCGGTGATGAACGCACCGGCGACCGCCGTGGCGAGTCCCCAGTGGCTGAGGCGCAGCGGCAGGTCCCAGACCCGCCGCGGGGTGTCATCGGCGGGCGACGCTTCGGCCCGGGGCGCGTCCATGGTGCGGGGTCCTCGCGAGGTCGCGCCATTGTACCCGCCCCGCGCGCCGACCCGGCCGGACGGGGCCATTGCGCCGCGCCCGCCCCTTTTGCAGAATCCCGCGCCTCGTGCCGGGGCGGAACTCGGCGCCCGGCGGCGAGTCACAGGCGGGCAGATGATCGAAGTTAACGCACTCAGCAAGCGGTTCGGAGACGTGGTCGCGGTCAGCGACCTCAGCTTCCGCGTCGAGCCCGGCGAGATCCTCGGCTTTCTCGGCCCGAACGGCGCCGGCAAGTCGACCACGATGCGGATCATCGCCGGCTTCATCGACCCGACCGCCGGCAGCGCCGCGGTCTGCGGCCACGACGTCGGCCGTGAGCCGGTCGCGGCGCGGCGCGCGCTCGGCTACCTGCCCGAGGGCGCGCCGGCCTGGCCGGAGATGACGCCGCGCGGCTTCCTCGGCTTCATCGCCGACGTGCGCGGCCTGCGGGGCGAGCTGCGCCGCCGTCGCCTCGAGGACGTCATCGCGCGGCTCGGCCTCGGCCCGGTGCTCGACCGCACCATCGAGACCCTGTCGAAGGGCTTCAAGCGGCGCGTGGGTCTCGCGCAGGCGATCCTGCACGACCCGCCGGTGCTCGTGCTCGACGAGCCGACCGACGGCCTCGACCCCAACCAGAAGCACGAGGTGCGCGCGCTGATCCGCGAGATGGCGCCCGGCAAGACGATCGTGATCTCGACCCACATTCTCGAGGAGGTACACGCGGTGTGCACGCGCGCGGTGATCATCGCGCGCGGCCGGCTGCTCGCCGACGAGACGCCGGCCGCGCTCGAGGCGCGCTCGCGCTACCACGGCGCGGTGACGGTGTCGCTGGCCGACGCCGCCCAGATCGAGCGCGCCGCGGCGCTGCTCGCGGGGCTGCCCGGCGTCAGCGCGGTCGAGCGCGATCCGGCCGAGGCGCGCGTGACGGCGCTGGCATCGCCCGGGGCAGACCTGTATGCCGCGGTCGCGGCCGCCGCCGCCCGCGACGGCCTCGCGCTGCACGGCATCCGCCTCGAGGCCGGCCGGCTCGACGAGGTGTTCCGCACCATCACCGCAGCGCCGCGGGAGGCCGCATGAGCGGGCTCGGCGCGGTCTACCGGCGCGAGCTCGCGAGCTACTTCGCGACGCCGCTCGCCTACGTCTTCATCGTGATCTTCCTGGCGCTGGCCGGCTGGTTCACGTTCGGCTTCGGCGCGTTCTACCAGCGCGGCCAGGCGGACCTGCTGGTGTTTTTCAGCTTCCACCCGTGGCTGTACCTGTTCCTGGTGCCCGCGGTCGCCATGCGGCTGTGGGCCGAGGAGCGGCGCAGCGGCAGCATCGAGCTGCTGCTGACGCTGCCGCTCGGGCCGGGGGTCGCGGTGCTCGGCAAGTTCCTCGCGGCCTGGACCTTCGTCGCGATCGCGCTCGCGCTGACCTTCCCGGTCTGGATCACGGTCAACTACCTCGGCGCGCCCGACAACGGCGCGATCCTGGCCGGCTACCTCGGCAGCCTGGCGATGGCCGGCGGCTTCCTCGCGATCGGCAGCTGCCTGTCGGCGGCCACGCGCAGCCAGGTGATCGCCTTCATCCTGACCGTGGTGGTGTGCTTCGTGCTGCTGATCGCGGGCTACCCCCAGGTCCTCGAGCTGCTGCGACGCATGGCCGCGCCGGCGGCGCTCGACGCCGTCGCGAGCCTGAGCCTCTACACGCACTTCCAGGCGATCTCGCGCGGCGTGCTCGACCTGCGCGACTGCCTGTACTTCGCGATGACGATCGGCGCCTGGCT
>JAFEDP010000391.1 GCA_018241545.1 Pseudomonadota bacterium | reverse complement strand
GTCAGCTGCTACCAGGACTTCGTGCGCGGCCTGCTCGACCTCACCGACAACATCGTCGACGGGCGCACCGTGCCGCCGGCCGCGACCGTGCGCCGCGACACCGACGACACCTACCTCGTGGTCGCCGCCGACAAGGGCACCGCGACCTTCTCCGACATCGCCAACGCGGTGTCCGCCGAGTACGGCTTCTGGCTCGGCGACGCCTTCGCCTCGGGCGGCTCGGCCGGCTACGACCACAAGAAGATCGCGATCACGGCGCGCGGTGGCTGGGAGTGCGTCAAGCGCCACTTCCGCGAGATCGGCGTCGACGTCGATCGCGAGGAGTTCTCGGTGGCCGGCATCGGCGACATGTCCGGGGACGTGTTCGGCAACGGCCTGCTGCGCTCGCCGCACGCGCGCCTGGTCGCGGCCTTCAACCACCAGCACATCTTCATCGACCCGGCGCCGAACGCCGCGCGCAGCTTCAAGGAGCGCCAGCGGCTGTTCGCGCTGCCGCGCTCGTCCTGGGCCGACTACGACCGGCGCCTGATCTCGGCGGGCGGCGGCGTCTGGGCGCGCAGCGAGAAGTCCGTGCGCCTGCCGCGCGAGGCGCGCACGCTGCTCGGCGTCAGCGCCGAGTCGCTGCCGCCCAACGAGGTGATCCGGGCGATCCTGCGGCTCGACGTCGACCTGCTGTGGAACGGCGGCATCGGCACCTACGTCAAGGCCAGCGGCGAGACCCACGCCCAGGTCGGCGACCGCGCCAACGACGCGGTGCGCGTCGACGGGCGCGAGCTGCGCTGCAAGATCGTCGGCGAGGGCGGCAACCTTGGCTTCTCGCAGCTCGGGCGCGTCGAATACGCGCTGCGCGGCGGCCGGCTCAACACCGACTTCATCGACAACTCCGGCGGCGTCAACTGCTCCGACCTCGAGGTCAACATCAAGATCCTGCTGGCGCTCGCCGAACAGCGGCGCGGCCTGCGGCGCCCGGCGCGCGACCGGCTGCTGGCGCGCATGACGCCCGACGTCGCCGCGCTGGTGCTGCGCAACAACTACCTGCAGGGCCAGGCCATCAGCACGCTCTCGAGCGGCGCGCTCGAGCGCCCGACCGAGCTCGCCTACGTGATCCGCTACCTCGAGCGCAACGGCGACCTCGACCGCGCGCTCGAGTACCTGCCGGACGAGACCACGCTGCAGGACCGCGAGCAGCAGGGCAAGAGCCTGACGCGCCCGGAGCTGTCGATCCTGCTGTCGTACTCGAAGATCTGGCTGTACCACCAGCTGATCGAGTCGGACCTGCCCGAGGACCCGTACCTGTCCAACGAGCTGGAGCGCTACTTCCCGGCGCCGATCCTCGCCTCCTACCGCGAGCTGCTGCGCGCGCACCCGCTGCGCCGCGAGATCATCGCCACGGCGACCACCAACAGCCTCATCAACCGCATGGGCCCGGTGTTCGCGATCCGCGTCGCCGAGGACACCGGCGCGTCCGTGTCCGCCCTGACGCGCGCCTACGCGATCGCGCGCGAATCCACGGCGATGCGCGACCTGTGGGCGGAGATCGAGGCGCTCGACAGCCGCGTGCCAGCCGCCGTGCAGTACGAGATGCACGTGGCGACCGCGCGCGCGCTGCGCCGCGCCACCTACTGGGTCCTGTCGCAGCGCGGCCGCTCGCTCGAGGTCGACCCGGCGGTGGCGGAACTGCGGCCCGGGCTCGCGCACCTCGTGGACGCGGCGCCGCGCCTCGTCACCGGGCGCCTCGCCGCGCGCATCGAGTCGCGGCGCGCCGATGCGATCGCCGCCGGCGTGCCG
The DNA here is from genome assembly GCA_018241545.1 of Pseudomonadota bacterium. Classification (GTDB taxonomy): domain Bacteria; phylum Pseudomonadota; class Gammaproteobacteria; order Steroidobacterales; family Steroidobacteraceae; genus CAIKZZ01. The sequence continues at coordinate 1,448 of JAFEDP010000391.1, read as the reverse complement.
GCCGCGCTCGCGGCGCGCATCGCGACGCTCGAGCTGCTGCAGTCGGGCCTGTACATCGTCGACCTCGCGGCACGGCGTCGCGCGCCGCTCGAGTGGGTGGCGCGCGCCTACCTGCACCTCGGCACGGTGCTCGACCTCGACGGGCTGCGACTGCAGATCGACGGGCTCCCGGTCACCGGCCACTGGCAGTCGGTGGCGCGCGGCTCGCTGCGCGAGGACCTGTACCGCCTGCACCGGGGCCTCGCCGACGCCGTGATCGCGCGCGGACACCGCGGCGACCCGGTGCGTGCCGCCGACGCCTGGCTCGCCGCGCGCCGCGGCCCGGCCGAGCACCTCAAGCGCATCTTCGCGGACATGGCCGCGGCGCCGGCCATCGACTTCGCGACGCTGTCGGTGGCGCTGCAGTCGCTGAAGCGCCTGGTCGGCGAGTGAGCGGCGCCGGGCGGGCCGCGCGGCCCGCCCGGTGGCCCCGCCGACTGGACCCCGGCGCGGCGAGCCGCTAGCCTCGCGTCCGAATCGCGGCTGACGAACTGGAGAACCCCGTGAGCGACTCCGCCGGCACCCTGGCCCTCGTGCGCCACGGCCAGAGCACCTGGAACCTCGAGAACCTGTTCACCGGCTGGACCGACGTCGACCTGACCGAGCAGGGACGGGCCGAGGCCGCCGAGGCCGGCCGCCTGCTCGCCGCCGAGGGCATCCCGTTCGACATCGCCTTCACCTCGGTGCTCAAGCGCGCGATCCGCACGCTGTGGATCGCGCTCGACACCATGGACCGCATGTGGCTGCCGGTGGAGCGCAGCTGGCGTCTCAACGAGCGCCACTACGGCGCGCTGCAGGGGCTCGACAAGGCCCAGACCACGGCGCTGCACGGCGCCGAGCAGGTCAAGATCTGGCGGCGCAGCTACGACGTGCCGCCGCCGCCGCTGTCGGCCGACGATCGCCGCCACCCGCGCTTCGACCCGCGCTACGCCGGCCTCGACCCGCGCGAGCTGCCGGCCACCGAGTCGCTGAAGGACACGCTGGCGCGCGTGCTGCCGCTGTGGAACGAGCGCATCGCGCCGGAGCTGCGCGCCGGGCGGCACGTGCTGGTGGTCGCCCACGGCAACAGCCTCAGGGCGCTGGTCAAGATGCTCGACGGCATGAGCGAGGCCGACATCGTCGAGTTCAACATCCCGACCGGCGTGCCGATCGTCTATGACCTCGACGCGCGCCTCGGCTCGCGCGGGCGGCGCTTCCTCGGCGATCCGGCCGCCGTCGCGGCGGCGGCGGAGGCGGTGCGCCGCCAGACCGAGAAGCGCTAGGCCGGGCCGCGCGCCGCGGGGCCCGCCAGCACCCGCGCGACGAGCGCGAGCAGCTCCGCACTCTCGAAGGGCTTGGGCAGGATGCCGTCGGCGCCGGACTTCTCGGCGAGCGCGAGGTACGCCGAGGTCGTGATCGCGTCGCGCTGG
>JAFEDP010000390.1 GCA_018241545.1 Pseudomonadota bacterium | reverse complement strand
CGGCCGATGCAGCTGACTCCGGGGCAGCGCTACCACTTCCTCGCCGGCTGGCTGCCGTGGATGGCCGACGGCCTCAACGTGGTCTTCAACCTGTGCGCGCTCGGCTGGTCGCTGCTGATGCTGACGATGCCGACCAAGTTCGACCCGCCGCTCGCGATGTTCTCGGTGCTGCCGCTGTCGCTGTTCGTGTTCAAGCTGGCGAAGCTGATGCATCTGTACCGGGTGCGCGTCGGCGCCGGCGTCCGCCAGACGATCGCCGCCTCGATCGCCGGGCTCGGGCTCGCGCACACGATCGGCTTCGCGGTGCTCAAGGGCCTGCTGACGAACAACGAGCCGTTCTTCCGCACGCCCAAGCAGGCGCACGCGCAGCGCCTGTGGGGCGCGCTGCAGGCCTGCCGCGAGGAGGCGCTGATGGCGCTGGCGCTGCTGCTCGGCGCCTGGAGCATCACCTCCAGCCTGCGCGACGCCAGCCTCGACCGCATGCGCACCGGCGACAGCCCCGACCTGCGCGCCTGGGTGCTGGTGATGGTGGTGCAGTCGATCCCCTACCTGTCGGCGGTGGCGGCCTCGATCATCAGCTCGCTCAACATCCCGGCGCGCTGGGTCGGCCACGGCTACCAGACGGTATCGACCGACGAGGAGTACGCGACCATCGTCGACGCGCCCCCGCCGGGCGACGACCCGCCGCGCGGCGCGGCCTGAGGCCGGCGTGCAGCTCGAGGCGCAGCTGCTGAGCGGCCCGGTGCGCCTGCTCGCGCTCGGCCTCGCGCTGCCGGCGCTGGTCGCGGCGGCGATCGCGGCGCCGTGGCGCGCCTGGCTCGGCCGCAACGACCGCCAGCACGTCTACTTCGGCAGTCTCGTGCTGCTGCTGATCGTCTGGTCGCTGCGCGCCGGCGTGACTCCCGGGCTCACGGTGCAGTTCCTGCTGGTCAGCGCGCTGACGTTGATGCAGGGCTGGTCGCTCGCGGTGCTCGGCGCCGGCCTCGTGCTCGGGGTCGATGGCCTCGCGCACGGCGACCTCGCCGCGTGGCCCGCCAACCTCGTGTGCTTCGCCGTCGTGCCCGCGACCTCGACGGCGCTGCTGCACCGCCTGCTCGAGGCGCGCCTGCCGCACAACTACTTCGTGTACTTCTTCGGCACCGTGTTCGCCGGCTCGATGCTCGCCTACGCGCTCGCGGGCCTCGCGCGGCTCGCGTTCCTGTGGCTGTCCGGCTCGCTGCCCGGCGCGCAGGTCGGCGAGGAGTACCTGCTGATCCTGCCGATGCTGGGGCTCGCGGAGGCGTTCATGAACGGCCTCATCATGTCGGTCGCCGTCGTCTACACGCCGCAGTGGGTCTTAAGTTTCGACGACCGCCTGTACCTGCGCCGCTGAGCGCGGACATTCAAGAATCATTCGCATCTCAACGCTTCAGGGCTGATTCAGCTGTCCCGGACAAGGATGGTGTCGTCCGTCGTCGCTCGTGGCGGCGGACACGGACGCGGCGTGGCAGCGTATGATCGCCGGCGCGCCTCGTCCGCGGGGCGCCGGGTGCGGTCTGGCCGCGCCGCTTCAATCCACGAGTTCAATCGAAGGAGTGAGACGATGTTCGACCAGAAGATGCCGCGCCGGACGATCCTCAAGGGCGCGCTCGCGGGCCTGGCTGCGATCCCGGTGGTGGGTATCGCGACGCGCGCCGATGCGGCGGCCGTCAAGCTCGACCCGAACGACGCGCAGGCCAAGTCGCTCGGCTACGTGACCGACACGACCAAGGTCGACGCGAAGGCGAACCCGATGCACAAGCCCGAGCAGAAGTGCGCGAACTGCGCGCAGTTCCAGGGCAAGGCGACGGACGCCTCGGCACCGTGCACGATCTTCGCGGGCAAGCTCGTCGAGGGGACCGGCTGGTGCAAGGTCTGGGCGAAGAAGCCCGGCTGATCTGCTGACTCTCGGGCAGGGCCGCGGCCAAGCCGCGGCCCTGCGCCCGTTCTTCCCCCTCCCACCGATCTTCCCGTCCGCCGGTCGGCGTCGCCGGCCCTGTCGCGTGCGCCGCGCGCGCTCAGCGAACGTGTCGCGGACCCCCGAAACGACAAGGCCCCGAGTGGCTTGCGCCACCCGGGGCCGTGACTCGTCAGAGAGTCGGACGCGCGCGTCTTACTTCGACGCGGCCTCGTCCTTCTTCTCTTCCTTCTTGTGCTTCTTGTGGTGCTTCTTCTTCTCGGGCTTGGCCTCCGAGCTGGCGGCCGGGGCCGAGGCGCCGGCGGCCGGGGCATCCGCCGCGAACACCGGCATGGCGAGCGTCAGTGCGGCAACGAGCAGGGCGAGCTTCTTGAACATGGGACTTAACCTCCAGGGGATTTCAGTGCGTCACGCCCACGCGGGCGCCGCCATGTAATGTTGCGGCGGGCCGGGCTGAACGCAGCAAGTATGAAGCACACTTAATTCGATGCGGCGGCGCGGCAGCGCCTGCGCCAGCCCCGAGGCTGCGGAATACGCGGATTTCCGGCCGCGCCCGCGGTTGCGAGGCTCCCGCGAACCCGACGCGCCACGACACCCCGATGCCACGCCCCCATACCGACTTCCTCCAGGCCCAGACCATCCCCTGGCAGCCCTGCCCGTGGCCGCACCTCGCCGGCTGCCAGATGAAGCTGCTGAGCCGCGACCCCGCGGGCGGCGCGACGAGCCTGCTCGTGCGCTTCCCGGCCGGATGGAACTACACCGATCCCGGCTGCCTCGGCACCAGCGGCGAGTTCTTCGTCGTCGACGGCGAGCTCGAGCTCGCCGGCCGCGCCTACGGCCAGGACTGCTACGGGCATTTCCCTGCGGGCTTCCGCCACACCTCGCGCTGCGCGCCGCAAGGCGCAGTGGCGCTGCTCTTCTACGGCGCGGAGCCGGCGTGGACGCCGCTGCCAGCCGCGCCCGCCGCGGCCGACCGGCGCACCGCGACGCTGATCGACGCGTTCGAGCAGCCGTGGCTCGACACCGGCCTCGACCCGGCGTTCGGCGGTCGCGGGCATCGCATCAAGCTGCTGCACGGCTCGCTCGAGTCGGGCCACGCGACGCTGCTCGTGTCCTCGCCGCCGCACCTGCACCCCGCCAACTGGCGCGCGCCGCAGGAGATCCACCCCTGCGACGAGGAGCTGTTCCTGCTGTCCGGCGACTTCGTCTGCGGCACCGGACAGATGTCGCCGGGCGCGTACTGCTGGCGGCCGGCCGGCATTCCGCACGGGCCGTACGCCTCGCGCGGCGGGAACCTCGC
>JAFEDP010000038.1 GCA_018241545.1 Pseudomonadota bacterium | reverse complement strand
ATCGCCGCGATCAGCGAGAGGATCAGCAGCGCCTCGCGGTTGGGCTCGAGCCGTCGAGGGCGCAGCCACAGCCGCCGGTAGAACGCATAGCCGACGGCGACCAGCACGATGACCTCGACGCCGTCCTTCGCGGCGGCGATGACGCTGCCGGTGGCGCCCGGAATCGAGAACGACTCGTCGTAGCCGATCGCGAGCAGCTCGACCTTGCGCAGCAGCAGCGCGAGGAAGCCGAGGAATATCGCCGCATGCATGACGCCCGGACGCCATTCGCGGCGGATCATGCGCTGCTGCAGCAGGCCGTTGACGAGCACGCTGCGCAGGCGCGCGCCCACGTCGTCCCAGCGGACGTCGGGCCTCAGGTGCAGGAGGATGCCGATCTTGCGCGCGCAGAGCGCCGCGAAACCGGCGAGCGCCCCGAGCAGGAGCACCGAGATCGCCAGTGGTCCCATGTCGTCGTTCTCATCCGTGCCGCAGTGACCAGCGGTGATCGAGCGTGAGGCCGCGATTCCCGGGATGGCGGCACGATCGACCGCCGCCATTCTCGGCTGGCGGCTCGCGGCCCACGAATGGGAATTACCACAGTGCCGCCCCTGGATGCCGGTCCGGGCGGCGCGCCCGGCCCGCCGTGTGCCCGGGGGTTCGTGGAAACCACGGTCAGGTGACGGCCAGCCCGGATGGGCGTCGCGTTATGTCCGGTTCCGCCGCGGCGGCGGCTGCGCGTCTGGCCGTGGCGGCCTGCAGTCCCCTCGGGGAATTCCATAGCGGGTACGGGGGCCGAGGCATATCTAAATTGACCGGCGGAGTCTGAGGCGCGGCCGTTCAGTGCAGCGCATCCCCGTCGATAGGTCGGTTGCCGGACCGTGGGTAGGGCAGCGACCCCGCCGGCCGCGTGGCCGCGCGTTGCGGTCGGACCCAGAAGGCCCACTTATATATGCGTACGAACCTCCCGGTCACCCAGCGCGAGGTCATGCTGCCGGACGGATCGATGCTGGTATCGACGACCGACCTCAAGGGGCGAATCACCTTTGCCAACGAGGCATTCGTCGAGGTCAGTGGCTTTGCGCTCAGCGAGCTCGTCGGCAAGGCGCACAACCTGGTGCGCCACCCGGACATGCCGGAGGCGGCGTTCTCCGATCTCTGGGTCGAGCTCAAGGCGGGCAACCCGTGGACCGGCGTCATCAAGAATCGCTGCAAGAACGGCGACTACTACTGGGTGCTCGCGAACGTGACGCCGGTACGCGAAGGGACCCAGGTCACGGGGTTCATGTCGGTTCGCTCCAAGCCCACGCGCGACGAGGTCGCGGCAGCGGAGGCGGCCTACGCGGAGCTGCGCCGCAATCCATCGGGTCCGCTAACCGTTCGCCGAGGCAAGGTGGTACCGACGCGGCGACCGCTCCTGAGCTTCGTCGATGGCTGGTCCATCGCGACCAAGCTGGCGATGATCGTGGCGCTGCTCGTCCTCCCCGCGCTCACCGGGCTGGCGCTGCTGGTCGCACGGCCAACGGCGGTCCCCGTACGGGTCGCGCTCGGTGTGGTGATGCTGCTGAGCCTCGGCGCGGGTGCGCTGGCGGCATTGCGGATGGCGGCGGGCCTTGCGGCGACGCTGCGCCGGTCCGCCGCGCAGGTCGACGAGCTGACCCAGGGCCACTTCGACCGACCGTTCGAGGCGTCCGGAGAGGACGAGGTGGCGCAGCTGCTGCGCGCCCTGCAGTCGCTGCGCACCAAGGTCGGCTACGAGCTCGCCGACAGCCGCCGGCTCGCCGTCGAGACCAAGCGCATCCGCGACGCGCTGGAGGTGGCGGAGGCAAACGTGATGGTGGCGGATGAATCGCATGACATCATCTACGCCAACCAGTCGCTGCAGCGCCTGCTGACCGGTGCCGAGGCGGAGATTCGCGAGTCGTTGCCGAACTTCAGCGCCAGCACCGTGGTCGGCGCGAATATCGACGTGTTCCACAAGAATCCGGCACACCAGCGCAATCTGCTCTCGCGCCTGGCCGAACCGCACAAGGCGAAGGTGACGTTCGGCACGCGCATGTTCACGCTGTCGATCACGCCGATCGTAGAGGGTGGCGGGCGGCGGATCGGCACCGTGGTCGAATGGGTCGACCGCACCGCGGAATGGATCGTCGAGGAGATCCAGTTCGTCGCCGGCGCGGCCGGCAAGGGCGATCTGACGCGCCGGATCCGCGCAGACGGAAAGCAGGCGTTCTTCGCCGACGTCGCGCGCAGCATCAACGAACTGCTCGATTCCTACGCCACGCTGATCCGCGGCGTGCAGTCGACCGTCAGCCAGATCTCCACCGGTGCCAGCGAGATCGCCGACGGCAACCTGAGCCTCAGCCAGCGGACCGAGGAGCAGGCCTCGTCGCTCGAGGAGACCGCCTCGTCCATGGAGGAGATGACCTCGACCGTCAAGCAGAATGCCGACAACGCGGCACAGGCCAATCGGCTGGCGAGCGAGGCGCGCAGCCAGGCCGAGAAGGGCGGCGGGATCGCGACCGAGGCGGTCGGCGCGATGCAGGACATCAACGCCGCGAGCAACAAGATCGCCAATATCATCGGCGTGATCGACGAGATCGCGTTCCAGACCAACCTGCTCGCGCTCAATGCCGCGGTCGAGGCGGCTCGTGCCGGCGAGCAGGGCCGGGGCTTCGCCGTCGTCGCCTCCGAGGTCCGGGCGCTGGCGTCCCGCAGCGCGGCCGCCGCCAAGGAGATCAAGGCGCTGATTGGCACGACCGTCGGCAGCGTGGCGCGCGGCTCGCAGCTCGTGGACGAATCCGGACGGATGCTCGCCGAGATTGTCGGCGCGGTGAAGAAGGTGTCGGACATCGTGTCCGAGATCGCCTCCGCCAGCTACGAGCAGGCGTCGGGCATCGACCAGGTCAACAAGGCCGTGACCTCGATCGACGAGGTCACGCAGCAGAATGCGGCGCTGGTCGAGGAAGCGGCGGCGGCGGCCCAGTCGCTGTCGTCGCATGCCGACGAGCTGCGCCACATGGTGGCGCACTTCCAGGTCATCGAGCCGACCCGCGAGGAATGGAGCGGTGACGAGCGCCGCCGCGAGGAGCTGTGGCGCCGTGGCGCTGGCGAGGCGGCTGCAACTGGGACACCGGCACGGGCCGAGCCTGAGCGCGCGCGAGCCGCCGCCGCGCCCGCGCGGGTCAAGGCGCCGGCGCGGGCGTCGCGAGCGGTTGCTGCCAGGGCGGCGACCGGAACCGACGGGGATGCCGAGTGGACGACGTTCTAGCGCTGCCAGCCACGCGACTGTCGCCCACCCGCGGTCGCGTCGACCCCGTGGCGAGCGCGCCACTCGCGGCCGTGCGCCTGCGCGCCTCTTAAGAGTCGCGCCATGGCCCGGCAATGGAATCAGGCGGAGTTGGCGGGCGCAAACCTGCCCGAGGCCGAGCATCATCCGGGTGCCGGGCTGCCAACCCCGGCGCTGGGGCGCTATGCTGGGTTCCCGGCGGGTATCCGCGACGCGAAGCCCGCCGTTGCCGCGCACGAGAACGGAGCGGAGCCTGTTGCGGGGCGAGCTGTGACCTCCGGTGACAACGAGTTCGCGACGGCGCCGTCCAACCTGCGCGAGCGGCTGGTCGAGGTCTGCCGCGAGGCGTGGCAGTTCGGCATCGAACAGACGCAGGATCCGCACTCGCACGCGGCGGCCGCCATCGTCGGTGGCGACGGCCGCTGCCTGGTGCTTGCCACCAACCGGCTGGTGCACGGCGTGCGCAGCGAGGCCTGGCGCTGGAACCGGCCGCAGCGCTACCTGTACGTCGAGCTCGCGCCGCGTGCCGCGATCTTCGAGGCCGCGCGCCGCGGCCTGCGCATCGACGGGGCCTGGATCGTGACGACCACCTTTCCCGCCGCCGAGGATGCGCGCGCGATCATTTCGACAGGCATCCGTGGCGTGGCGACGCCCGCACCCGACCTGTCCGACGTGCTGGAGAGCGAGTACTACGTGGCAGCACAGCGGATGCTCTACGAGTCTGCCGTGCTGGTCGAGTACATGCAGCTTTCCGCGGTCGTACCCCGCTAGCGCCGCCACTCGCGCATGCTACTGTCGGGGCCTGCACGGGGGACCGGCATTGGCCCGACGGGATGACGAGACGGCAGCGCGGCGCTGCCGCGAAGCCGGCCGCGAGCGTCGCGATCCGGGCGGCGTGCGATGCAGTCATTGAGCGGGCCCGCGGGACGCGGCGGATACCGGCCGGCGCTCGAGGTGCTGCGCGCGTTCCTGCGCCTCGGGTTCGGCTCCTTCGGCGGTCCCATCGCGCACCTCGGCTACTTCCGCGAGGAATTCGTCGCCCGCCGCCGTTGGATCGGGGAGCAAGGGTTCGCCGACCTGGTCGCCCTGTGCCAGTTCCTGCCCGGGCCGGCCAGCAGCCAGGTCGCGTTCTCGCTGGGCCTGCACCGCGCCGGGCTGGCGGGGGGCGCGGCGGCCTGGCTCGGCTTCACGCTGCCGTCGGCGGTGCTGATGTACGCGTTCGCGGTGGCCGCCGCGCCGCTCGTCGCCGCCGGCCCGCTGGGCTCGGCGGCGCTGCACGGGCTCAAGCTGGTCGCCGTGCCCATCGTGGCGCAGGCGGTTCTCGGCATGGCGCGCACGCTGTGTCCGGATCGTGTGCGCGGCACGATCGCCGTTGCTGCGGCGCTGGTCGTGCTGGCCGCCGGCGTTGCCGCGGCGCAGCTGGCGGCCATCGCAGCCGGTGCCGTCGCCGGCTCAGCTCTCTGCCGCGGCCCGGCGGATGCGGGCCACGACGTCAACATCGCCGTCGACCGCGCAATTGGCTGGGGCGCGCTCGGCGCCTTCGCCGCGCTGCTCGCGATGGCGCTGCTGCTCGGTGCCTCGGCGCCACCGGGCCTCGCTCTGTTCGCTGCGTTCTATCGCGCGGGCGCGCTCGTGTTCGGCGGCGGCCACGTGGTGCTGCCGCTGCTGCGTGAGGCGCTCGTGGTTCCGGGTTGGCTCAGCGACGACGCCTTCCTCGCCGGTTACGGTGCCGCGCAGGCGGTTCCCGGCCCGATGTTCTCCGTTGCAGCCTACCTGGGCGCCGTAGCCAGACCGTCAGCCGGCATCACCGGGGCCGCGACGGCACTAGCCGGCATCTTCCTGCCCGGCGTCCTGGTGCTGCTCGGGGCGCTGCCGCTCTGGAGCCGTCTGCGCGCGAGCGTCGGCGCGCGCGGTGCGCTGCGGGGCGTCAACGCCACGGTCGTCGGCCTGCTGGCCGTCGCGCTCTACAACCCGATCTGGGTCACCAGCGTGCGCAGCGTCGCGGACCTGGCACTCGCGCTCGCGGGCTTCCTGCTGCTCGCCTTCGGGCGCGCGCCGCCGCTCGCCGTCGTGAGCCTCACGGTCGCCGGCGCCGTCGCGGTGCGTGCCGCCGGGCTCGCGTCCTAGGTCAGTCGCGCGCCGCCCCGGACGGCACAACGGCGGGAAGATCGGCACGCGCGCCGGCGGCCAGCGCGCCGGACTCAATCAGCCCAGCCACCTGTCCGATTGCGCCCGACAGCGACCGGTCGGACTCGAGGAACGGCACGTCCTGCCGCAGCAGCGCGCGAATGCGGGCCAGGGGCTCCGCAGACGGTTGCGGCCCGCGCAGGTCGCAACCCTGTGCGGCGGCAAGCAGCTCGATCGCGACCACGTGCGCCGCGTTCGCCGCCATCTCGGTGAGCCGGCGCGCCGCGTGGGCGGCCATCGACACGTGGTCCTCCTGGTTAGCCGACGTTGGGATCGAGTCGACGCTGGCGGGGAACGCGCGCTGCTTGTTCTCCGAGACCAGCGCGGCCGCTGTCACCTGCGGCACCATGAACCCGCAGTTGAGCCCGGGGCGCGCGACCAGGAAGGCCGGCAGGCGCGACAGCGTCGGATCCACCAGCAGCGAGGTTCGCCGTTCGCTGAGCGAGCCAATCTCGCAGACGGCCATCGCCAGCATGTCGGCGGCGAAGGCCACCGGCTCGGCATGGAAGTTCCCGCCGGACAGCGCCACTGCCTCGTCGCTTGCGATCAGCGGATTGTCGGAGACGCCGTTCGACTCGATGAAGAGCGTCGTCGCCGCCTGCCGCATCAGGTCGAGCACCGCGCCCATGACCTGCGGCTGGCAGCGCAGGCAATAGGGGTCCTGGACGCGCTCGTCGTCCGCGGCCCGCGCCACGCGCAGCTCGCTGCCCGCCAGCAGCGACCGCAGCGCGGCGGCGACCTCGATCTGGCCGCGGTGCCCGCGCCAGGCGTGGATGCGCGGGTCGAAGGGCTCGGTCAGGCCCTGTGCCGCCTCGGTGGTGAGCGCGCCGGCGATCAGCGCCGCGTGGAAGACGCGCTCGAGGCGGTACAGCCCCGCCAGCGCCAGCGCCGTGGAGAACTGCGTGCCGTTGATGAGCGCGAGGCCCTCCTTCGCGGCCAGCGAGATCGGCGCGAGGCCCGCGCGTGCGAGCGCCCGCGCGCCGGGCAGGCGCTCGCCATCGACCAGCGCCTCGCCGTGGCCGATCATGGCGGCGGCGAGGTGGCCGAGCGGGGCGAGGTCGCCGGAGGCGCCGACCGAGCCCTGTGCCGGCAGCACCGGCAGCACGTCGCGGGCCAGCATCGCCTCCAGCAGCTGCAGCGTCTGCAGCCGCACGCCCGACGCGCCCTGGCCGAGGCTTGCGAGCTTCAGGGCCATCACGAGGCGCGTCTCGGCGGGCGGCAGCGGCGCGCCGACGCCGGTCGCCGAAGACAGCACGACGTTGGTCTGCAGCTGGGCGAGGTCGGCGCCGTCGATGCGAATGGTCGCGAGCCGGCCGAAGCCCGTGTTGATGCCGTATACCGGCTCGCCACGTGCGACGATCGATTGCACGGCCTGGGCGCTCGCCGCGACGGCTGCGTGACACGCGGGGTCGAGGCGCACGGCGGCACCGGCGTATATCCGCCGGAATTCGGACGCTGAGACAGCGCCGGGCCGGAGTGTCACTGTCTGCGTCATGGATCGACTCCCGCGTGCGCGATCCGCTCGCGCGCCGAGCGGTCGTGGCCGACATGTTGGCCGGCGGCGCCCCGCGCGTCCAGCGGGTAGCCGGCGGCCGGACGCCGGTGCCGGGAGAGGCGCGGGATCAGTGGCGGGCGAGCCAGCCGAACAGCGTGTCGCAGAAGCGGATCTTCTGCTCGCGCCCCGCGACCACGTGGGCGACGTCCGGCCACAGCAGGCCCTCGGCGCCGGGGATCCGCTCCTCGATGAGCCGGGTCGTGCGGACGCTCGTGACCTGGTCGAGGCCCGCGTGGATGATCAGGCTCGGGCAGCGGACCGCGTGCAGCCGGTCGGCGGAGTCAAACGACAGGCAGGCATCGATCAGGCGCGAGTGCGCCGCGTACCGGCCGTTCAGCTCGCGCCAGCCGCCGTTCGGCCCGAGCAGCCGCGGCTTGTTCTCGTTGTAGTAGTCCGGCGTGAACGAGAGCAGCGTCACGGCCAGCTGGAAGGCGAGGAAGCCGGCGTCGCGATGGATCCAGCGGAACATCTCGAGCTGGTCTCCGAGGAACGGGTCGATGCGGCACCAGGCGCCCATGTTGAGCATGCTGCGCGCCAGGTCCGGCCGCCTGAGAGCGATCTCCTGGCAGATGCAGGCGCCGATGCCCACCAGGCCGACGAGGTGCACGCGCGTGAGCCCCAGGTGGTCGAGCAGGGCGATCGCATCGGCGGCGTGCAGGCCGATCGTGCCCGGCACCGCGGGATCGTCGTCGGATTCACCGATGCCGCGGTAGTCGAAGATGACGACCTGGTATCGGTCGGTCAGTCCGCGCGCCAGGTTGGTGTGCGCGCCGTGGCAGTACGTCCCCCAGCCGCCCATGCACAGGACCGGGTCGCCCTGTCCGTGGACTTCGTAGTACATCCGGTGGCCGTTCAGCGTTGCGATGGGCATGGGGGTACCGCCGACTTCAGCTGGAGGTCTCGTCCGTGCCGCGGGCGGCCGACCGCCGGCCGAGCGTGGCCAGCACGCCGCCGGTGTGCTCGCCGTACGCCGGCACGGCGAGCCGCGCCTGCCCCGGCTCGTGCTCGAACTTCATCGGGATGCCGAGGTGGCGGTGGCCCGCGGCGTCGCGAAGCACCATGCCGCGCGCGGCGAGCTGCGGATCCTCGAGGGCCTCCTTGAGGTCGTTGACCGGCGCGAACGAGACGTCGCGGCCCCGGAACCACTCGATCCATTCTGCGCGGGTGCGGGTCGCGAACGTGCGCTGCAGCAGGTCGACCAGCGGCTGCTGGTGCGGTCCTGGGCCGCGCTCGCACAGCTCGACGAGTTCCAGGTGGCCCAGCTCCTGCAGCAGCGCGCGCACGAACTTGATCTCCTGTGCGCCGAGCACGACGTGGCGGCCATCCCGGGTGCGGTAGATGTGGTAGAAGGCCGAGCCGCCCCAGGTGCGCTCGTGCTTGGGCACCGGCGCCCGGTCCTCGGCGAACACAGGGCCCAGCACGTTCGGGAGCCAGGCGACCAGGCAGTCGTGCATCGAGATGTCGATGCGGTCGCCGCGGCCCGTCTTCTCGCGGCGCAGCAGGGCCATGAGGATCGCGGACAGTGCCATCAGGCTCGAGGCCATGTCGGCAGCGGGGATGCCCGGCATCGCCGGTTCGCCGTCATTGCCGAGGTTGACGCTGACCGTGCCGGCGAGCGCCTCGATCGCGAGATTGTGCGCGGGTACGTCCCGGTAGGGGCCCGTCTGGCCGAAGGCGGCGATCGAGCAATAGACGATGCTCGGCTTGCGCGCCAGCACGGCGTCGGCGCCGAAGCCGAGGCGTGCGGCGACGCCAGGGCGGAAGGACTCGACCACGACGTCCGCCGAGTCGATCAGGGCGAGCAGCGTCTCACGATCTGCCGGGTCCTTGAGATCCAGCCGGACGCTGCGCTTGCCGCGGTTGGCATTGCGGAAGAAGACGGATTCGCCGCCCTGTCGCAGGCCGATCTCGCGGCCCGGGTCCCCGCCGCCGGGCGCCTCGATCTTGATGACGTCGGCACCGTGATCCGCCATCAGCATGGTCAGGTGCGGCCCCGGCAGGAACTGCGACAGGTCGACGACCCGGTACCCCTCGAGCTTCATCGCCCGGCCTCCTACGCCGCGCCGGCCTGGCGCAGTGCCTCAAGGTCGCCTTCACTGAGGCCGGCGCTCCGGAGTAGCGTGTCGGTGTCGGCTCCGAGCGGCGAGCAGACCCGCGCATCCGGGCGCCGGCCGTCGATCTTGATCGGGTTCGCGAGCGTGCGGAAATCCGCCCGCTGCGGATGCGGCGTCGTGCGCACGAGGCCCGTCCGCGCGACGTAGTCGCTGTCGAGCGCCTGGCGGATGTCGTTGACCGGCGCCGCCGGCAGGCGCCCGCGGAAACGCTCGAGCCAGGTGGCCGTCGTCTGCGCCGCCAGCCGCTGGTCGAGCTCGGCCGTCAGGGCCTCGCGATTCTCGCGCCGCAGCGCCATCGTCGAGAAGCGCGCGTCGGCGCCGAGCGACGCGTCGCCGATCGCCGCGACCAGCTCCAGCCAGAACTTCTCGGTCATGCACATGATGAATATCCAGCCGTCCCCCGTGCGGTACAGCTGCACCGGCGTCGCGACCGGATGGGCGCTGCGCGGCTGGCGCTCGGTCACGAGCCCCTCGTTGAGGTACCAGGTCGCGGGGTACGACAGCTGGTGCACCGCGACGTCGAACAGGCTCACGTCGACGTCGCAACCGGTCCCGGTCCGCCGCGCGTTCAGCACGGCCGACACCAGCGCGAGCGCCGTCGTGATGCCGGTCATGTAGTCGATGATCGACAGGCCCATGCGGCTCGGCGGCGTCCCGGGCTCGCCGGTGACGTGCAGGTAGCCCGCCTCGGCCTGCATCAGGTAGTCGTAGCCCGGCCAGTCGCGCCGCTCGTTGTCGCGGCCGTAGGCCGACAGGTGGGCGCAGACCACCCGCGGGTTGGCGGATCTCAAGGCCTCGAACGTGAGGCCGAGCGCGTCCGGCTGGTCGCCGCGCAGGTTGTTGAGCACGGCATCCGCGGTCGCGACCAGTCGGTGGAACGCGGACTGGCCAAGCGGGTGCTTGAGGTCGAGCGCGCAGCTCTTCTTGTTGAGATTGAAGGTCTGAAAGTAGTGGCTGTCATGCGGGCCCAGCCGGTACGGACCCATGCCGCGGCTGGCGTCGCCGCCCTGGCGCAGGTTCTCGATCTTCACCACCTCGGCCCCGAGGTCGGCGAGGTACATCGTGCCGAATGGTCCGGCGCCGAAGTTCTCCAGCGTCAGAACACGCAGGCCCGCGAGCGGCTGTGCCGGGTTCAAAGCGGGTTCCTCTCGAGCAGCTGCCGCGCGATGATGATCCGCTGCATCTCGTTGGTGCCCTCGCCGATGCACATCAGCGGCGCGTCGCGGTAGTAGCGCTCGACGTCGAAGTCGATCGAGTAGCTGTAACCGCCGAAGATCCGCAGTGCCTCGAGGCTGTTCTCGACGCCGGCCTCGGAGGCGAACAGCTTCGCCATGCCGGCCTCGAGGTCGCAGCGCTGCCCGGTGTCGTACTTGGCCGCGGCCTGCGCGATCAGCAGGCGCGCCGCCTCGACACGCGTCGCCATGTCGGCGAGCTTCAGCTGGATGGCCTGGTGCTGCGCGATCGGCTTGCCGAAGGTCTGGCGCTCCTGCGCATAGCGCAGCGCGTCGCGCAGCGCCGCCTGCGCGATACCCGCGGCGCGGGCCGCGACGTTGATGCGACCCAGTGCCAGGCCGCCGACCGCATGGTGAAAGCCGTGTCCCGGCTCGCCGCCGATCAGCCGCGCCCGGTCGACACGGAAGTCCTGGAACACGAGCTCGGCGCTGTCGATCGCGCGGTAGCCGAGCTTGCGCAGCTTGCGGCCGACCGTGAAGCCGGCTCCCTTCTCGCACAGGAACATGGTCATGCCGCGGTGGCGCGGCACGGCCTCCGGGTCTGTCTTGGTCAGAACGGCGAAGCAAGTGCCATGGATGCCATTGGTGATCCAGGTCTTCGTGCCGTTGATCCGGTAGCCGTCGCCATCGGCCGTCGCCGTCGTGCGGATGGCCTGCAGGTCGGTGCCGGCGCCGGGCTCGGTGAGCCCGATGCCGCCGCGCAGTTCGCCGGTCGCAAAGCGCGGCAGGAACTCGCGCTTCTGGGCGTCCGTGCCGAAGCGCTCGACGCAGGCGGCCATGATCAGGTGGGAGTTGAAGATGCCGGTCGGCGCCATCCAGACCGAGGCAATCGTGGTGACGATCCGCGCGTAGGTCGCCGCGCCAAGGCCGAGTCCGCCGTACTCGGGGCTGATGGTCGCGCCGAACAGCCCGAGTTCCTTCATCTGCTCGACGACGTCGGCCGGGTACTCGTCGGCGTGGTCGAACTTGCGCGCGATCGGCCGCAGCTCCTTCTCCGCCCAGCGCTCGATGGCGGCGACCAGTTCGTCGTCGGTGCTGGTGCTCATCGCCCCTCCCGTTCGCCCGCCGGCGCAGCGCCCTCAGGGCGCCGGGGCACGAGCACCGAACGCTCGTACGTGCACACGACCTTGCCGTCCTGGTTTCGGCCGGTGGTCCGCACGGTCACGATGCCGGTCGTCGGGCGCGACGCGCTCGGCCGCTTCTCGAGGACCTCCGATTCAGCGTAGAGCGTGTCGCCCGCGAACACCGGCGCGGTCATCCGAATGTCGCGCCAGCCGAGGTTCGCGATCGCCCGGTAGCTCACGTCGCGCACGCTGAGGCCGACGAGGATGGCGACGGTCAGCGGGCTCGCGACGATGCAGCGGCCGAACTCGCTGGTCTTGCCGTACTCCTCGTCGCAGTGCAGCGGATGGGGGTTCATCGTCAGCAGCGAGAACCAGGTGTTGTCGGCCTGCGTGATCGTTCGGCCTGGCCGATGCTCGTAGACATCGCCGACCACGAAGTCCTCGTAGCAGCGTCCGGGGGCTTCGCGCACACGGCGCGGTGGGGCGTTGGCATCCATTTAGATTTGTCCGGTCAAAGTTCAAAAACCGACATTGTACGGACAAAGACTATGGGGCAGAATGACCACTGTCAATCGGCGGGAGCCGGACGGGATGCCAACGACGGTGCGCAGCGCGGCGGCGGGTGACTCGCTCTACCGTCGGGTCGCGCAGCAGATGCTCGCGGACATCGAGGCGGGGCGGATCCGCGTTGGCGAGGCGCTGCCGCCGGAGCCCGAACTAGCGGGCCGCCTCTCGGTCAGCCGCCACACGCTGCGCGAGGCGCTGCGCATCCTCGGCGACCTCGGCGTCGTCGACCGGCGGCCTGGAGCCGGCACGATCGTGCGTGCCCAGCGGCCGCGGCCGGCCTACGTGCAGGTGGTTCACTCGCCGGAGGAACTGCTGCAGTACCCGCCGAGCCGGCTGCAGGTCCGCTCCGCACAGCTGGTGCGCGCTGACCGGGTGCTGTCACGCCTGCTGCAGTGCCGCACCGGAGAGCGCTGGATGCGTGTGCAGGCGCTGCGCACGCTGCGCGGCAAGCGCACGCCGATCTGCTGGCTCGATCTGTACCTACGGCCGGAATACGCCGGCGTCGTCGCCTCGATCGGCAAGCGCGACGAGCCGGTCTACGAGATGGTGCGGCGCCTGTACGACGAGCCGACCGTCGCCGTGACCGTCGACCTCGGTGTCGCGGAGCTCGGCGCGATGGCGGCGGATGCGCTGCGTGCGCGGGCCGGGGATCCGTCGTTCCGCGTCGTGCGCCGCTACGTCGGGCGGGACGAGCGCGTGTTCCAGGTCTCCGTCTCGGAGCACGTCGCGGGCCGCTTCCAGTACCGGCTGCAGCTCCGCTACGGCCTCAATGGTCGCGGCGGATGGGTGCACCGCTGATGGTCGGCGTCGTGCACCGCCCGCTGCGTGCCGCGCGCAGCGTGCTGTTCGCTCCGGGCAACCACGAGCGGCGCATGGCAAAGGCGATGGCCAGCGATGCGGATCTCGTGGTGCTCGACCTCGAGGATGCGGTTCCGCCGGCCGAGAAGTCTCGGGCCCGCCACTCGGTGCGCGCGGCGCTCGAGGCCGCCGGCGGCCGGCCGGCCTGCGTCCGGATCAACGCCCCCGGTTCGGGCGACGCTGTGCAGGACCTGGAGGCGCTCACGGCTGCGCCGCTGCACGCGGTCGTGGTCCCCAAGGTGGAATCGGCCGGATCACTCGGGGCCCTCGAGCCGCTGCTGGCGGCGCTCGAGCAGCGCAGCGGGTGGCCGTCGGGCGCCCTCGAGGTGATGCCGATCGTCGAGACCGCAGCCGGCGTCCTCGACTGCCGCTCGATCGCCGCGGCGTCGCCGCGGGTCCGGCGACTGGTGTTCGGCGCCGCCGACTACACGCTCGACCTCGACCTCGAGTGGACCGCGGAGGAGGAGGCGCTCGCCTTCGCCCGGGCGCAGCTCGCCCACGCCTCGCGCGTGGCCGGTCTTGAGCCGCCCATCGACGCGGCGATCCTGGAGTTCCGCGATCTCGACCGGGTCCGCCAGTCGGCCCGCAATGGGCGCCGCTTCGGCTTCCAGGGCAAGCTCTGCCTGCATCCGGATCAGATCGCGATCTGCCACGAGGTCTTCACGCCGACGGCCGCGGAGGTCGAGCGCGCGCGGAGCATCGTCGCGGCATTCGCCGCGGCCGAGTCGCGCGGTGTCGCGGCGATTGACGTGGATGGTGTGTTCGTGGACCGGCCCGTGGCACTGCGGGCCCGTGCGGTATTGCGTCGTGCCGGGATCGGCGAGGAGACGTAGCGATGTCCGACCATTTCGAGGAGGCCGGCTACGGGGGCCGCGCCATTGGCTTCGGCGAGCGGCCGGCGATTGTGACGGTCGATTTCCAACTCGGGTTCACGAGTCCGGAGTGGCCGTCGGGGCGCTCGCCGCACATCCAGCGGGCGGTGGAGCGCACGCGCGAGCTGCTCGTGCTCGCGCGCGAGTTGCGCCTGCCGGTCGCCAGCTGCAACGTCGCCTGGGGCAGCGAGCGCGACATGGGGCGCTGGAAGGTCGACTCTCTTTACCAGGGTGCGTTCTTCTACGGCCACCCCGCAACCCGGCTCGACCCGCGGATCTACGAGCCCGGATACGACTTTCACTTCACCAAGGGCGCGCCCTCGATCTTCTTCGGGACCCCGCTGGTCACGTTCCTCACCAAGCAGGCCGTGGACACCGTGATCGTCTGCGGCTGCACGACCAGCGGTTGCGTGCGCGCCTCGATCATCGACAGTTTCTCCTACGGCTACCGCACGATCGTGCCCGAGGAGTGCTGCGGCGACCAGGAGGAGCAGCCGCACCGCGACAACCTGCGCGATGTGCACCGCCGCTATGCCGACGTGATGCCGCTCGCCGAGGTGATGGCGCGGCTGCGCGGTGCACCGGCCGCCCGCTAAGGCCGATAGCGGCCCGTCTGCAGGCACGTCGCCCCCGTGCCCGGTGCCGGCTATGATCCGCGAGTCTTCGCCGCCGGGTTTGGCGGCGAACGAGGCCGGGCCGGGGACCGTACAGGAGGGCGAGCGTGCACATCGAGACGCCGTGCATCCGGTCCCGCGCCCTCGAGGCGCGTACCGGCGGTGAGGTCTGGCTCAAGATGGAGTCGGCCCAGCCGGTCGGGTCGTTCAAGATCCGCGGCATCGGCCACGCCTGCCGCGA
>JAFEDP010000389.1 GCA_018241545.1 Pseudomonadota bacterium | reverse complement strand
CCTCGGCGGCGGCGCGCGAGCGCTGGCCGCGAGCGCACAGCAGCAGGTAGCGGCGCGAGCGGTCGAGCTGTCCCGGGTCGTCGAGCAGCCGATCGAGCGGGATGTGCAGGTGCGGCCCCGGGGCGGGCTCGGCCGCGACCTCGGTCGCATCGCGCAGGTCGACGACCACGTAGTCCTGGGCGCCCGCGGCCTCCAGCAGAGCGACGTCCACCTCGAGCGGCGCCTCGGTGGCGGCACCGGGCAACCGGGTGCAGGTACCGCGGCAGCCGGCGGAGCGCGCGGCCCGGATGCGCCGGGTCTCGAGCGTCGCGAGGTCGACCAGCACCACCGCGTCCTCGGCCGGCGTGACGAGGCCGAGCAGCAGCTTGAGCACCTCGAGCGCCTGCAGGCTGCCGAGCACGCCCGGGACCGGGCCGAGCACCCCGGCCTCGGCGCAGTTGCCGACCAGCCCGTCGCGGGTGGCCTCCGGCCACACGCAGCGCAGGCAGGCGCCGCCGGGGCGCAGCACCTGCAGCTGGCCCTCGTACTGGTAGACGCTGGCGAGCACCGCCGCCTTGCCGAGCGAGACGGCGACGTCGTTGACGAGGAAGCGCGTGGTGAAGTTGTCGCTGCAGTCGACCAGCACGTCGTAGCCCGCGGCGAGCGGCGCCAGCCGCTCGCGGTCGGCGCGCTCGACGTAGGCGCGCAGGTCGACCTCGGGGTTCAGGGCGCGCAGCCGCTCGGCCGCGAGCAGCGCCTTCGGCCGGCCGACGTCGGCGAGGCCGTAGAGCGTCTGGCGGTGCAGGTTCGAGGCATCGAGCACGTCGCCGTCGACGATGCCGAGCGTGCCGACGCCGGCTCCGGCGAGGTAGCTCAGCACCGGCACGCCGAGGCCGCCGGCACCGACCACGAGCACGCGGCCGCGACGGATGCGAGCCTGCCCGGCCTCGCCGACCTCGGGCAGCACGACCTGGCGCGAGTAGTCCGGCCGCGGCAGCCCGGCCGGATGGCGGGCGGCCGCGGCAGCGGCACCGGGCGTCGCCTCGCGGGCCTGAGCGTGCGCCGGCCCATGCTCGTGGCCGTGAGCGTGGTCGTGGTCGTGGTCGTGGTCGTGGTCGTGGGCGTGGGCGTGGTCCGCGGCCGGCGCCGCCGCCGCGCAGCGCTCGCAGTTGACCCAGCCGGAGTCGCCGTCGACGTAGTGCTCCTTCTTCCAGATCGGAACGCGGTGCTTGACCTCGTCGATGATGTAGCGGCACGCGGCGAAGGCCTCGCCGCGGTGCGCGGCGCTGACGCCCACCCAGACCGCGAGCTCGCCGAGCGCGAGCTCGCCGACGCGGTGCACGCAGCGCGCGTGGCTGACGCCGAAGCGCGCCAGCGCCTCGGCGATGATGCGCTCGCCTTCCTTGACCGCGAGCTCCGCGTACGCCTCGTACTCGAGGCGCTGCACGCGGCGGCCGTCGTTGAAGTCGCGGACCCAGCCCTCGAAGCTCGCGTAGCCGCCGCAGGCCGGGTCCTCGACCAGGCGCCGCTCGCGCTCGGTGTCGAGCGGCCGGTCGCTGAAGGCGAAGGCCGCCACCTCAGCCCCCCGCGACCGGCGGGATGAAGACGACGCGCGCGCCGTCGGCGAGCGGGGCGTTCCAGTCCGCGAACTCGCCGTCGACGGCGACCCGCAGTTGCGCGCGCGCGAGCTTGAGGCCGTGGCGGGCCCGCAGCTCCTCGTACAGCGCCGCGGGCGTGGCGGCGGCGGTCTCGACCCGCTCCTCGCTGCGCCCGGCCTGCTCGCGCAGCACCGCGTAGTACTGCACCTGCACCACGGTCATGGCGTTCCCCCGCCGCCGCCGCGCGCCAGCGCGGCCGCGTAGTCGGTCGGCGTGTTGACGTTCGCGAGCGCGTGCGCGACCGGCAGGTCCAGCAGGTGCGCGCCGTGGGTCAGCAGGAACTTGCGCGGGCAGCTGCGGCCGCCGGCGACGAACGCCGCGAGCGGCGCGCGCGCGGCCGGCTCCCAGATCGCGCACAGCGGCTCGGGCAGGCCGTCCTCGGCGCTGCGGTAGGCGGTGGCGACCGCCGCCGGGTCGCGCTGCGCGCACAGGCGGGCAAGCGTGCCGCCGTCGAGCAGCGGCAGGTCGACGGCGACCACGAGCCACGCGTGGTCCGGGCGGGCGTCGAAGGCCGCGAGGATCCCGGCCGCCGGGCCGATGTCGGCGAGGCGGTCGACGACCTGCGGATAGCGGCCGCGCTCCGCCTCGTCCCGCTGGTCGGGACGCACCGACACGTACGCCGGCCCGGCGCAGCCCGCGACGAGGCGCATGGCGCGCGCGAGCTGCGTCTCGCCGCCGAACTCGAGGGCGGCCTTGTCGCGCTGCATGCGGCGACTGTGGCCGCCGGCGAGCACGAGGCCGGCGAGCGGCGCCTCAGCGGCCATCGGTCCCCCCGAAGTCGCTCTTGCCGCCGCGCTTCTCGAGGAGGCGCGTGTCGTGGATCACGATCTCGTGCGACAGCGCCTTGCACATGTCGTACACGGTCAGCGCCGCGACGCTCGCGCCGGTCAGCGCCTCCATCTCGACGCCGGTGCGGTGATGGACCGCCACCTCGCAGCGGATCACGACCTCATCCCCCGCGGCCGCGATGTCGATCCGGCAGCGCTCGAGGCCGAGCGGATGGCAGAACGGGATCAGCTCGTGGGTGCGCTTGGCGGCCATGGTGCCGGCGATGATCGCGGTCTGGAACACCGGGCCCTTGGCGGTCGCGTAGCCCTGCTCGGCGAGCGTGCGCGCAACGGCCGCCGGCAGGCGCACGCGCGCCTCGGCGACCGCGCTGCGCGCCGTCACCACCTTGTCGCCGACGTCGACCATGGTCGGGCGGCCGTCGCTGCCGACGTGCGTCAGGGTGCCCATCAGCCTCCGATGTAGTACATCTCGATCTTGCGCTCGCTGCCCGCGGCGTGCAGCGCCGCGCGCTGCTCGCTGTAGCGGTCGTTGCGGCCGAGCCAGGCGTCGCGGATCAGCGCCGTCAGCGTCGCGTCGTCCGCGCCCGCGCGCAGCGGCGTGCGCAGGTCGAGCCCGTGGGTCGCGAACAGGCAGGTGTACAGCACGCCCTCGGACGACAGCCGGGCGCGCGTGCACGCGCCGCAGAACGGCTGGCTGACCGAGGAGATGAAGCCGATCTCGCCGCGACCGTCGGCGAAGCCGTAGCGCTCGGCGACCTCGCCGTGATACCCGGCCGCGAGCGGCACCAGCGGCCAGCGGGCGTGGATCGCCGCGTGCAGTTCGCGCGAGGG
>JAFEDP010000388.1 GCA_018241545.1 Pseudomonadota bacterium | reverse complement strand
GAAGGCCTGCGCGTAGGCTTCCTCGAGCAGCGCCCGGTAGTCCTTGGGCGAGGCGATGAGCGCGTCGACCGCGCCCGGCGCGCCGGCGCGCGCGCCGAGGCGCCGCGTCGCACGCGCCGCGATGTCGGCCCGCCAGCGGGCGTCTGCGAGCGCCGCGGCATCCGCTGCCGGCGCCGCGATGATCGGCACGTCGACGTTGAGCCCCGGACGGTCGCCGAGCGCCTTGACGAGCGTGCCGAGCTTGCCGTGCGCGGTGGCGTCGAGCGCGGCGCTGCCGGGCGCGAAGTCGATGTAGGACAGCTCCTCGCCGCCGCCGAACAGGCGCCCGAGCAGCGCGAACGGCGCCGTCACCGCCTTCTCGATCAGGTTGACCACGACCTTCCAGATGATCGGCCCCAGCCGGAACTTCGGGTCATCGAGGCTGCCGGTCACCGGCAGGTCGAGCTCGATGACGCCGTTGCGATCCTTGAGCAGCGCGATCGCGAGCTTGACGGGTAGGCTGGTGGCGTCGGGGCTCTCGACGCGCTCGCCGAGCTGCAGCTGGTTGACGATGATCTTGTGGTCGGCGGTGAGCCGGCGCTTGTCGATCAGGTAGCTCAGGTCGACCGACAGCTTGCCCTTGTCGATGCGATAGCCGGCGAACTTGCCCGAGTACGGCGACAGCACGCCGAGCTCGACGTTCTTGAAGCTCATCTTGACGTCGGTGAAGGTCTCGGCGGCAAGGAAGTTCACCTTGCCGGTGATCGAGACCGGCGCGTAGCGGTCGACCTTGCCGGCGAGGTCGATGGTGGCGCGCGCCTCGGGATGCCAGGTCAGGCCGCGGATCGTGCCGGCGAGCTCCTGGATCCCGGTCGCGACGTTGGGCTTGATCGAGTAGTCGGCGAAGTTCATCGAGCCGTCGGCGACCCGCACCAGGCCGATCTCGATCGGCAGCGCCTTCGCGGGCGGCGGCGCGGCCGCGGACTTGCCCTTGCCGGACTTGCCGGGCTTGCCGGCCTTGGCAGGCGCGGCGGGCGGCGCCGGCGCGGCGGGCGGTGGCGGCAACTCGGCGACGAGCGCGGTGCCGGAACTCGGCGCCGCCGGCGTCACCACCGGCGGCGGCTCGTCGGGCTTCAGGACCTGCGCGAGGTTCGTGAGGCCGTTGGAGCCGATGATCACGCGCGCGTACGGCCCCTGCACCTGCAGCTCGCGCACCTTGACCGCGAGCGGCGTCGCCTGCGCCTTGAGGCCAAGCACGCGCACCGAGCGCCACTTGACGAAGTCCTCCTCGAGCGCGTTGTCGACCGTGCGCAGGTTGTCGACCGCGGCATCGCCCTGGAAGTCGGCATGGCCGTCGCCGCCGAAGGTCAGCGCGCCGCGGGCGCTCGCCGAGCCGCTCTTGATCGTCATCGCGGTGGCGTCCGCGACATAGGGCTGCAGCGCGGCGAGCCCGATGCCGCCGGCATCGACGTCGAAGCGGCCGGCCAGCGGGCTCAGCGCGAGCGTGCCCTTGGCGCTGACCCGGCCCGCGCCGTTGAGCTGCGCCGCGACCTCGATCGCGAGCGGGCCCTTCGCCGGCTGGGCGAACCCGCCGATGCCGACGTCGAGCGGCGCCAGGTGGAACTGCGCGGGCTGCGACGGACCGCGGTCCTCGAAGCTGACGTCCGCCGCACTGATCCGGATGTCCGGGGCGCTCACCGTCCACGCGGGGGCGGCCGCCGCGGCGGTCGCCGCCGGCGCGGCCGGTGTCGCCGGTGTGGCCGGTGTGGCCGGCGTCGCCGGCGCGTAGCGCTGCAGGTTCAGGGCGCCCGAGCGCTCGCGCCAGGCGCGCACCGTCGGGCGCTCGACGAGCACATGCTCGACCAGCACGGTCGCCGCGCCGAGGTCGACCGTGGTGCCCGTGACCGCGAAATGCGGCACCTGCACCCAGCTGTCCTGCTCGCCCTTGGCGCGCAGCGCGACGTCGTGGCCGGCGAGCTCGGCGACTCGCAGCTTGAGGTCCATGCCCGGCCCGCGCTCGGCGAACTCGTAGCCGCCGGCGACGTCGAAGCTGCCGGCGGCGACCTCGAGCGGCAGCGCG
Organism: Pseudomonadota bacterium; assembly: GCA_018241545.1. Taxonomy (GTDB): domain Bacteria; phylum Pseudomonadota; class Gammaproteobacteria; order Steroidobacterales; family Steroidobacteraceae; genus CAIKZZ01. The sequence goes on along the minus strand of JAFEDP010000388.1, from coordinate 1,207 downwards.
CGGCCGGCCGCCTCGGCGATCGTCTGCGCGAGCACGTGGCCCACCCGGAACTCGCCGCGCGAGGCGATCACCGGGTCGATGCCGAACGTGCCGCGCCAGTCGAGCGTCTCGTTGTCGGTCGAGCGCGCCTCGAGGTGGTAGGCGTTGCCCTCGCTGCGCGTCGAGAAGTCGTTGAGCGTGAAGCTGATGGGCTTCAGCGTCAGGTCGAGGGCGGTGCGGCCGCTGCGGTCGACGAAGCTCGCCTCGCCGCCGCGGATCGCGAGGCGGTCGATCCAGACGCGCGGCGGCCGGCTCTCGGCCGGCGGGCTCGGCGTCGGGCCCGGCGGCACCAGGTCGAGCAGGTTGATGCGCCCGTCGGGCCGGCGCACCAGGTGCACGCGCGGCGCGTCCAGCTCGATCGCGTGGATGTCGACGCCGGCGCGCAGGATCGAGCGGAACTCGGCGTTCACGTACAGCCGCTCGAAGCCCGCGAGCGGCGTGCCGTCGGCGTCCGGCACCGCGAGGTGCTCGACGGTGAGCTCGAGGGTGAACGGATTGAAGGCCACCGCGCCGAGCTCGATGCTGCGGTGGTAGTGGTCCGTGAAGTAGTCGCGCAGGCCGCTGGCGACGAGGCGCGGCACCAGCACGAAGCCCACGAGCGCATACAGGGCCACGACCCCCGCGACCGTGGCCCAGGTCCAGCGGCTCCTCAGCCATCGCGGCATGGTCGGCATCGGCTCACCCCCGCAGCGCGGTCATGATCCGCGAGCGGACCCCGGGGCGCAAGACGTGGAAGACGCAAGCCAGCGCGGCCGCTCCAGCACGTAGCGGTGGCAGTCGAAGGTCCGCCCGCCGGTGCGCAGGTGCCTGCGCAGCAGTCCCTCCCACTGGAAGCCGGCGCTGGCGAGCACGCGGCGCGAGCGCTCGTTCTCGATGGCGACCACCGCCTCGAGGCGCTCGAGCCCGAGCTGCTCGAAGGCGATCGCGGCGAGCGCGCGGGCGATCTCGGTGCCGTAGCCGTGGCCCCAGTGCGCGGGCGCGACCATGTAGCCGACGTCGGCGCAGCGGCCGCCGGTCAGCGCGAGGTCGCAGGCGCCGATCAGCCGCCCGCCGCGCCGCAGCGCCACCGCGAGCTCGTAGGAGCGGCGCCGCGCCCGGACGCGGCGCGCGCCGGATGCCGCGGCGCGCCGCACCGCCTCGAGCGCACGCGTCTCACCCGGCGCGTACT
>JAFEDP010000387.1 GCA_018241545.1 Pseudomonadota bacterium | reverse complement strand
CCGGCGCCCGGGCGCGTCGCGGCGAGCGCCGCCTCGACGCTGCGCCGGACGAAGTCGTGGACCGTCTGGCCGTCGCGGAACCGCAGCTCGAGCTTCTGCGGGTGGGCGTTGACGTCGACGCGCGCCGGGTCGAGGTCGAGGTACAGCGCGTAGGCGGGGTGGCGCCCGTGGAACAGCACGTCGCGGTAGCCGAGCCGCACGGCTGCGGCCAGGAAGCGGTCGCGCACCGCGCGCCCGTTGACCACCAGGTGCTGCTGGTCGGGCTGGGCGCGCGAGTAGGTCGGCAGCCCGAGCCAGCCGCGCAGGCTCAGACCGAGCGCGGCGTGCTCGACGTACAGGCTCGCCGCGACGAAGTCGGCGCCGAGCAGCGCGGCAAGCCGGCGCTCCTCGGCGGCGCGCCCGGCGGCGGGCTCGAGCGCGAAGCTCTTGCGGCCGTTGTGCGTCAGCAGGAACCCCACGCCCGGCCGGCTGAGCGCGAGGCGCGTCAGCATGCGCTCGACGTGCTGGAACTCGGTGGCGGCGCTGCGCACGAACTTGCGCCGCGCCGGCACGTTGTAGAAGAGGTCGCGGACCTCGACCGAGGTGCCGGGCGGGTGCGGAGCCGGGCGGCGCGCCGTCACGTGCCCGCCGTCGACGTCGACCTGCTCGGCGTGCGGCGCGTGGCCGTGCCGCGAGGTCAGGCGCAGGCGCGCCACCGAGGCGATGCTCGGCAGCGCCTCGCCGCGAAAGCCCAGGCTCGCCACGTGCTCGAGGTCCTCGACGCTGTCGATCTTGCTGGTCGCGTGCGGCGTGAGCGCGAGCTCGAGCTCCGCCCCGGGGATGCCGGCGCCGTCGTCGCGCACCGCGAGCAGCGCGACCCCGCCCTGCTCGGCCGCGACCTCGACGTGCCGCGCCCCGGCGTCCAGCGCGTTCTCGACGAGTTCCTTGGCGACGGAGGCCGGGCGCTCGATGACCTCGCCGGCAGCGATCTGGTTGACGAGGTGCGGGGGCAGGACGCGGATCGGCATGCGCGGCGTGCACCGGACGCGGGCCGGTGCGCGCCGCAGTCTAGCAGCCTCAGCGCCTCAGCCTGCGCCCGCCGCCGCCGCCGCCACCGCCGCCGCCGGACGGCGCCGGTGCCGCGAGCAGCGCCGCGAGGCGAGTTCCGGGGGGCGGGTTGTCGCGGAAGTACCCGCGCACGCCGGCCAGGATGGCGTCCGCGAGCCGGCCCTGGTAGCGCGGGTCGCGCAGGCGGCGCTCCTCCGCGGGATTGGTGATGTAGGCGGTCTCGATCAGCATCGAGGGGATGTCGGGCGCCTTGAGCACGACGAAGCCGGCCTGCTGCACCCGGCCCTTGCGCACCTCGCCGACGTCGTTGAGCTCGCCCAGCACCCGCTCCGCCGCCGCCATGCTCGCGCTCATCGCCGCCGACTGCGACAGGTCCAGCAGCACCGAGCGGATCACCGGGTCCTTGTCGTCGAGCGACACCCCGCCGACCAGGTCGGCGGCGTTCTCGCGGTCGGCCAGGCGGCGCGCCGCCTCGCTGCTCGCGCCGCGCAGCGACAGGATGTACACCGAGGAGCCGGAAACGCTGCGGTCCGCGATCGCATCGGCGTGCACCGAGACGAACAGGTCGGCCTGCGCCTCGCGGGCGCGCTCGACGCGCTCCTTGAGCGGCACGAACACGTCGCCGGTGCGCGTGAGCATCGCGCGCATGCCGGGCTCGACGTTGATGCGCTGCACGAGCGCGCGGGCGATCTGCAGCGTGACGTCCTTCTCGTGGGTGCCGTCGCGGCCGGTGGCGCCCGGATCGACGCCGCCGTGGCCGGCGTCGACGGCAATCAGCAGGTCGCGCGCGCCGGGCGCCACGCGCTCGGTCGGCACCGGCGCCGGGGGCGGCACCGCAGCGACGTTCGCCGCGGCGGCGGCGCCGCGGATACCGTCGCCCGGGGCGCCGAGTTCGACGGCGAGGCGGTGCGCCCCGCCCTCGCCCGCCACGAGCCGCGCGGCGAGCGGCCGGCTGACGTCGAGCACCAGCCGCAGCCCGCCACCCGGGCGCGGCGCCGAGCGCACCTCCCGGACGGGTCCGGCGGGTGCCGGGAGGCGCACGCGGTGACGGTCGAGGGTCGCGGGCCTGAGGTCGAGGACGACGCGCGCCGGGTGCTCGAGCGTGAACACCTGGGCCGCGACCGGGCCGCTGAGGCCCAGGTCGAGGCGCGCCCCGTCGCCCGCGGCGCCGAGACGCAGCTCCGTGACGTCGGCCGCGTGCGCGGCCGCGGCGAGCACGAGGCCCGCGACGGCGAGGAGCCGGACCGGGCCGCGCGCCGGATGGACGGCGGCGATCATGCGCCGGACTCTACGCCCGCCCAGCCAGAAACTCAAACCGGATTAGGGACCTACGGATGCAACCTCACGCAGTCCCTTGGGTCCAGCGCACCAGCGCCGCCCGCCCGCGCGCCGTCAGCGCCCGCGCCTCGAGCTCGCGGCCGCCGTCGCGGTAGTCGAGCGCGACGGCGAGGTCGGCGAGCGCGGCGACCGCCGCGGCCCGCTCCGGCCATTCCGCGAGCACCCAGTCGGCGCTGCCCAGCAGGTCCCGGAACCCGAGCGTCTCCAGCTCTTCCGGGTCCGCGAGCCGGTACCAGTCGAGGTGATGGACGCGCCGGCCGGCCGCCGCATAGCTCTCGACCAGCGTGTAGGTGGGGCTGCGCACGGGCCCGGCCACGCCGAGCGCCGCCAGCAGTCCCCGCACCAGGGTCGTCTTGCCCGCGCCCAGCTCGCCGGCGAGGGTCACGAACGCGCCGCCGGCGTCGGCGGCGAGCGCCGCGGCGAGGCTGGCGCCCGCAGCGCGCGTCGCGGCCTCGTCCGCCAGCGCCAGCGTCAGCCGGTCGGATTCACGCATGCGGGCAACTGCGCGATGACGTCGGTCGCGAGGATGCCGCGCTCGCCGGCGCGCGCGGCGAGATCGCCGGCCTGCGCATGCACGAGCACGCCGACCGCGGCCGCACGGGCGAGCGCGGCGAGCGGCTCGGCCTGCTGCGCGGCGATCGCCGCGATCACGCCCGTCAGCACGTCGCCCATGCCGGCGGTCGCCATGCCCGGGTTGCCGCGCTCGCAGACCCACGGCGGGCCGTCGCCGGCCGCGACCAGGGTGCCGGCGCCCTTCAGCACGGCCACGCCGCCGTACTCGGCGACGAGCTGGCGGACCGTCCGCAGCCGGTCCTGCTGCAACGCCGGCGCATCGAGCGCGAGCAGCCGGCCGGCCTCCCCCGGGTGCGAGGTCAGGCACCAGTGAGCG
>JAFEDP010000386.1 GCA_018241545.1 Pseudomonadota bacterium | reverse complement strand
GTCTGGAAGGACAAGATCTTCACGATCGGCGTCAGCATCGGGCTCGTCGAGGTCGGGCGCGAGTCGTCGAGCATCGAGGACGTGATGTCGGCGGCCGACTCCGCCTGCTACGTCGCCAAGAGCCAGGGGCAGGGCACGGTGCACGTTTACTCCTCGCGCGACGAAGCGGTGGCCCGCCAGCGCGGCGAGATCCACTGGCTGCAGCGGCTGCAGCATGCGCTGCGCGACGGCCGCTTCGTGCTGTACACCCAGTCGATCATCGCGGCGCCGTCCGGCGCCGAGCGCGGCCCGGCGCTCGAGGTGCTGGTGCGCCTCTTGGCCGAGGACGGCACGGTGGTGGTGCCGGGCGAGTTCCTGAAGGCCGCCGAGCGCTACCGGCTGATGTCGCTGGTCGACCGCTGGGTGGTGCAGACGGCGCTCGCCGCGCTCGGGCGCGGCGCGATCCGCCTCGCCACCGGCCGCAGCGTGTCGCTGAACATCTCCGGCCAGACGCTCGGCGACGCGCAGTTCCTCGAGTTCGTGGTGGACTGCCTCGACCGCACCGGCGTCGCGCCCGCGCAGGTCTGCTTCGAGGTCACCGAGGCGTCGGTGGTCGCCAACCTCGAGCACGCGCGCCGCTTCATCGGCGTGCTGCACGGCATGGGCTGCACGTTCGCGCTCGACGACTTCGGCAGCGGCCTCGGCTCGTTCGCGAACCTCAAGACGCTGGCGATGGACTACCTCAAGATCGACGGCGTCTACATGCGCAACCTCGCCCGCGACAGCGTCAACCAGGCGATGGTGTCGGCGATGATCAAGCTCGCGCGCACCCTCGACTTCAAGGTGATCGCCGAGCAGGTCGAGGACGCGGCCTCGCTCGAGGCGGCGCAGCGGATGGGCATCGACTTCCTGCAGGGCTACGCCATCAGTAAGCCCGAGCCGCTGTCCGCCGCGGCCTGAGGCCGGCCGGCACGGGCCGGCACGGGCCGGCCGGGCCCCGGGTCTCGCCGACGCACGCGCGTTTGCGCTACGCGGTGCCGGCAATCCCTGATTCACCCCCGCCCGGCGCCGGCGCGACCCTCGCCGTCCAGTGCACGCAGGTGACGGCCGCGTCGGGGTGTCGCGGCGCGCAGCCGTGCCCGCATCAACGCCGGCACTGCCGGGGGGGTGGTACCCATGAAAGTCGCACTGCTCTGTTGCGCCGCGATGGCCGCGCTGGCCGGCCTGCCGGCGCAGGCCGAGTACACGTGGCCGGCGCTGCCGGCCAAGGCGCCGGCCCCCGCCGCCAACCCGACCACGCCCGCCAAGGTCGAACTGGGCCGGATCCTGTTCTACGACAAGCGGCTGTCCGAGAACGGCAAGGTGGCGTGCATCAGCTGCCACAACCTCAAGGAAGGCGGCGCCGACCACGAGTCGAGCAGCGTCGGCCTGCACGGCGAGCGCGACGGGCGCAACTCGCTCACGGTCTGGAACGTGGGCTTCCTGACGTCGCTGTTCTGGGACGGGCGCGCCGCGAGCCTCGAGAGCCAGGCGATCGCGCAGATGCTGAACCCGCTCGACATGGGCATGCGCGACGTCGCCTACATCAGCGCGCGCCTGCAGTCGGTGCCGGGCTACCGGCCGTTGTTCGAGCGCGCCTTCGGCAGCGGCGAGGTCGTGACCGCCGAGAACGCCGCGCGCGCGCTGGCCGCGTTCGAGCGCACGCTGATCACCGGCGACGCGCCCTACGACCGCTACGTGGCCGGCGACCACGGCGCGCTGAGCGAGCAGCAGGTGCGCGGCATGAACGAGTTCCGCAATGTCGGCTGCGCGCGCTGCCACCAGGGCGCCGCCTTCGACGGGCCGGCGCTGCGCGCCGGCACCGCGTTCACGATGAAGTTCCCGACCAACCTGCGCAGCCCGTTCGTCGCGAGCTACGAGCTGACGCGCGACCTCGGGCGCTTCGAGTGGACCGGCAAGGAGCCCGACCGCCACCAGTGGCGCGTGCCGTCGCTGCGCAACCTCAAGTACACCGCGCCGTACATGCACAACGGCTCGGTGCCGACGCTCGCGCACGCCGTGCGCGTGATGGGCAGCACCGAGCTCGGCCTCATCTTCACCGACGCCGAGGTCGCCGACCTCGTGGCGTTCCTCGAGGCGCTGTCCGGTCCGCTGCCGGACGTGCAGGCGCCGACGCTGCCCTGACCGCGCCGAGCCCGGCCCGGCCGACGCCGGGCCGGCTGGCAGGGGCGGCGCGCGCGGTGGCAGACTCCGGATCCCCACCGGAGGATCGCGCATGACCCCCGTCCCGACCTGCCGGCCGCTCGCCGTCGCGGCGCTGCTGCTGCTCGCCGCCATCGGCGCCGGCGCCGCGGAGCCCGCCGCGCGCACGGAGTTCCGCAACTCCGGCAAGGTGCTGAGCGGCGACCTGCCGTTCTCCGAGGCGGTGCGCCACGGCGACACGCTGTACCTGTCCGGCCAGATCGGCATCGCGCCGGGCACGCTCGAGCTCGTGCCGGGCGGGGTGCGCGCGCAAGCGCGCCAGGCGCTCGAGAACATCCGCACCATCCTCGAGGCGAACGGCCGCACTACCGCGGATCTCATGAAGTGCACGGTGATGCTCGCCGACATGGCCGACTGGCCGGCCTTCAACGAGGTGTGGCGGGCGTTCCTCGCCAGGCCCTATCCGGCGCGCAGCGCGCTCGGCGCCAGCGGACTCGCGCTCGGCGCGCGCGTCGAGGTGGAATGCATCGCGAGCGCCGGGCCCTGAGGGCCGGCGCGCCCGCTCAGCGGCCGCGGCCGCGCACCACGATCGCGATGCCGCCGAGGATCGCGACGGCGGCGAGCGCGACCCGGGGGGTGACCGGCTCGCCGAGCAGCAGCGCCCCGCCGAGCGTCGCGAGCAGCGGCACGCTCAGCTGCACGACGGCGGCGGTCGTCGCGCGCAGAGTTGGCAGCGCCGCGTACCACACGGCGTAGCCGACTCCGGAGGCCAGCGCGCCAGAGGCCACCGCGTAGGCGGCGCCGGCCGCGTCGAACGGGCCACGCGCCGGCAGCAGCGCGAGACCCGCGAGCGCGAGCGGCGCGGCGCGCAGGAAGTTCCCGGCGGTGACGCGCGTCGGCTCGCCCGCCCCCTGGCCGCGCAGCGAATAGACGCCCCAGGCCGCCCCGGCCAGCACCATCAGCAGGGCGCGCAGCGGCGGCGGCGCCGCGAGCCCCGGGCGCAGCAGCACCACGAGGCCGGCGAGCGCGAGCGCGAGCCCGGCGAGCTGCACCGGCCGCAGGCGCTCGCCGCGCGCGAGGCCGGCGCCGATCATCGTCGCCTGCACGGCACCGAACAGCAGC
>JAFEDP010000385.1 GCA_018241545.1 Pseudomonadota bacterium | reverse complement strand
GCGTAGTTGCCGCGGATGAACAGGAAGTCGTAGATGCGGATGACGTTGCGGTGCGTGATCTTGCGCGAGTAGCGCAGCTCGTGCACGAACCGCTGCATCATCTCCTCGTCCTGCGACACCGCCGGATTCAGGAACTTGAGGATCAGCCGCTCGTCGACGACGGTGTCCTCCATCAGCAGCACCGTGCCGAAGGCGCCTTTGCCGATCTTCTCGATGTACTTGTAGCGGCCGTCGAGCACGTCGCCGGTCTTCAGGGTCGAGATGTCGAGCCGCTGCGCCGCGGCCTCGTTCTCCTGCACCAGCGCGTGCAGGTCGGCATTGTCGATGAGCATGGTGCGCGCGGGAGCCGCGCTCGCGACGTGCTCCGCCTTGCGCTGCGCCGAGACCTCGGCGGTCGAGAAGCGCGCCTCCAGGTCCTCGAGCGCGCGGTGCGCGGCGCCGACCACGGTCTGGTCGGTGGAGATCTCGCCGATCGAGCGGATCTTCGAGCGAATCGACTCGGCAGTGTGCTCGTCGGTGATCTTGGCGAGCGCGTGCATCGCCTCGACGCGGATCTCCTTCTCCTGCCGCGTCAGCTGCGGCAGCAGCGACTCGACCACGCTCGAGTCGCCGAGCTTGCCGATGGCGCGGATCGCGGACGGCACCGAGCGCGCGGGCCCGCGCAGCATCTCGACGAGCCGCGGCAGGGCGCGGTTGCTGCCGATCTCGGCGAGGGCGTCTACCGCGCGCTCGCTGACCCACCAGTCGGTATCGCGGGTGGCCTGCAACAGGTAGTCGACGGCGCGCTCGTCCTTGGTCAGGTTCAGGATCTCGATTGCGGTGCGGCGGATGTCCTCATCGGGGTCGCGCACCAGCTGCAGCACGGCGTCCACGACGCGCGGTCCGCCGATCTTGCCGAGTGCATCGGCAGCGCGGCTGCGCACCCACCAGTCGGAGTCCTTGATCGCCTCGAGCAGGTGCTTGACCGAGTTGGCATCGCCGACCTCGTTCAGCACCTCCACCGCCGCGCGGCGGGCGTACTCGGACTCGTCCTTGAGCACCGGCACCAGGTAGCGCACGGTCTGCGGGTGGTGGGCCTTGATCAGCAGCTCGATCGCGCGGTTCGTGACCTCCATGTCGGAGTCGGCGAGCAGCGGCGCGATCGGCTCGACGTTGGACAGGACCGGGGTCCGCAGCAGAGCTGCGAGCGCGGCCTGGCGGATGATCTTCGACGGGTCCTTGAGCTGCGCGATCAGCGCCTGCTGCACCTCGGGCGTGCCGAAGCGCGCCAGGATGTCCATCAGGTTGACCCGCACGATGAAGTCGCGGCCGTCGAGGCGCGACAGGAGGTCGGGAATCGAGGACTCGTCGGCGACCTCGCCGATGATCTTGAACAGCGCCGACTTGTCGACCGAGTCGTGGCTATAGGCGGCCGTCAGCAGGTCGCGCAGCGGGATCCGGGTCTTGTGGGCGGCGATCACGTCGACAAGCGCCGGCCCGGCCACCTCCCGGTCCTTGAGGGCTTCCAGCAGCAGGCCCGGCGGGAAGCCCTTGGCGCTCGACAGGGCCCAGGCCACGGCCGCGGTCGTGCGCGGGTTCGGCTCGGCGAGGCCCTGCAGAATCAGCGGCGTGGTCTTCGCGTCCGCGAGTCCGGCGAGTGCCTCGACCAGCAGCATCGTGGTCTTCTTGTCGGCGTCGCCGAGCGCCTCGATGATGATCGGGACCGCGTCCTTTCCGAGGCCGACCAGCTTCTCGACCGCCTTTCGGCACGTCGGGCTGGACGGATCGGTGCTCGCCCGGATGTCGGCGAGCAGCTTTTCACCGCGCAGAGACGATAGAAACTTCACGCCAGAATTATGCCATAGGCCCCCGCGCCGGCCGCCCCCGTCGGGCTCCAGTCCGCTAGAATGCGCTCCCCCCGCCGTTACCCCCCCCTGAGCTCATGAACGCCAGCGAGCTTCGCACCTGCGCATCCGCGATCGTCGACCCTTACCTCGGCCAGCCCCTGGGCGCCGCTGTCACGGGCGCACGGATCGAGGGGCCGGACGCGGTCATCGACGTCACCCTCGGCTTCCCGACCGGGGGCTACGAGGGGCCACTCGGCGAGAGGATCGGCCAGGCGCTGGCCGCGGCCGGCTGGTCCGGGGGGGTTCGGGTCCGGCTGCAGTCCGCCATCGCCGCGCACGCGGTCCAGGGCAACCTCAAGCCGCTGCCGACGATCCGCAACGTGCTGGCGGTGGCCTCCGGAAAGGGCGGCGTCGGCAAGTCGACGACCGCCGCCAACCTGGCGCTGGCGCTCGCGGCACAGGGTGCCCGGGTCGGTCTCCTCGACGCGGACATCTACGGACCCAGCCAGCCGCTGATGATGGGCCTCGCCGGCGAGCGGCCGGCCACGGATGGCAAGCAGATCGAGCCGCTGCGGGCTTATGGCGTCGAGGTCATGTCGATCGGCTTCCTGATCGACCCGGCCCAGCCGATGGTCTGGCGCGGGCCGATGGTGACCCAGGCGCTGGTGCAGCTGCTTGGCGACACGCGCTGGGGGGACCTCGACTACCTGATCGTCGACATGCCGCCGGGTACCGGTGACACCCAGCTGACCCTCGCGCAGCGGGTGCCGGTCAGTGGCGCGGTGATCGTGACGACGCCGCAGGACATCGCCCTCGCCGACGCGCGCAAGGGGCTGATGATGTTCCGCAAGGTGTCGGTGGCGGTGCTCGGCGTCATCGAGAACATGGCGACGCACGTCTGCTCGAACTGCGGTCACGAGGAGCACATCTTCGGGGCCGGCGGCGGGGAGCGGATGGCCGCCGAGTACGGACTGCCGCTCCTCGGCAGCCTGCCGCTCGACATCCGCATCCGGGAGCAGACGGACGGCGGCCGCCCGAGTGTCGTGGCCGAGCCCGAGGGCCGCATCGCCGCGGCATACCACGAGATCGCGCGGCGCACGGCCGCGCGCCTCGCCGCGGGCGCGGGTGCGACCAGCTTCCCGACCATCTCAGTCAGCGACGACTGAGCGGCGACGCCGGTCATTTGAGGCAGTATTCCGACTCGCGCCGGATGGCGCCGGCGCACAGAATCGACGAATTGGGGACGAGGGGCGCATGACCATCAAGTCAGACAACTGGATCCGGCGCATGGCTGCGCACGGCATGATCGAGCCGTTCGAGCCCGGCCAGGTGAGAACGGTTGATGGCCGGAAGATCGTCTCTTACGGCACGTCGAGTTACGGCTACGACGTGCGCTGCGCGAACGAGTTCAAGATCTTCACGAACATCAACTCGACGATCGTCGATCCGAAGGCCTTCGATCCGCAGAGTTTTGTCGACGTGCAGGCTGA
>JAFEDP010000384.1 GCA_018241545.1 Pseudomonadota bacterium | reverse complement strand
GAGAAGCTCCACCAGACCACGATCACCCGCAACTACCTCGACGTCGTGCTCAACAGCATGACCGACGCGGTGCTGGTGACCGACCCCGAGGGCCACGTCACGCGCGCCAATGACGCCGCGGTGCGCCTGTTCGGCTGGTCGGAGGCCGAGCTCAACGGTCGCGACGTCGCCGCGCTGATGGCCCCCGAGGAGCGGCGCAACTTCGTGCTCGAGCGCGCGGTCCGCGAGACGCGCGAGTTCATGATCCGCACCCGCGACGGCGAGACCGTGCCGGTGTCGCTGTCGGGCTCGACGATCGCCGGCGCGCGCGCCGCCCCGATCGAGGACGGGACCGACGGCCCGGCGCCGCGCTTCGAGGGCTGCATCTTCGTGGCGCGCGACATCACCGAGCGCAAGCGCGCCGAGCGGCGCATCCGCTACCTCGCGCGCTACGACACGCTGACCAAGATCCCCAACCGGATGCAGTTCCAGCACCTGCTGCAGCAGGCGATCGCGCGCGCGCACCGCAACGGCACGACGCTGGCGCTCCTGTACCTGGATCTAGACCGCTTCAAGGACGTCAACGACACCTTCGGCCACGCCGCCGGCGACCGCACCCTCGAGATCGTCAGCGAGCGCCTCACGCGCGTGGTGCCCAAGGGCGCGGTGGTCGGGCGCCTCGCGGGCGACGAGTTCGCGGTGTTCATCGAGAGCCTGCCGTCCGGCGACTGCCGCCCGACGCTGGCGGCGGTGGCGCGCCAGGTGCTCGAGGACGTCAGCCGCGCGTTCTTCCTCAACGACACCGAGGTCTACCTGACGGTCAGCATCGGCATCGCGCTGTGCCCGGACGACGCCGGCAACACGATCGACCTGATCCGCAACGCCGACGCCGCCATGTACCACTCCAAGCAGAACGGCGGCAGCAGCTACGCGTTCTACGCACCGGAGATGAACGCCGAGGCGGTCGAGCGGCTGATCCTCAAGTCCAAGCTTAGGCGCTCGCTGGAACGCGACGAGTTCGTGATCCAGTACCAGCCCAAGGTCGAGATCGACACCGGCCGCATCGCCGGCGCCGAGGCGCTGCTGCGCTGGCGGCTGCCGGGCCACGGCGACATCCCGCCGTCGCACTTCATCCCGCTCGCCGAGCAGACCAACCTGATCCTGCCGATCGGCGAGTGGGTGCTGCGGCGCGTGTGCGCGGACTACCAGAGCTGGCTCGAGCACGTGCCGGACCCCGGGCGGGTCTCGATCAACCTGAGCCTGAAGCAGCTGCAGCAGGCGAGCTTCATCACCCGCTTCGCCTCGGTGTTCCGCGAGTACGGCGTGCCGCCCGGGTGCCTGGAGCTCGAGATCACCGAGACCACGCTGATGTCGAACGCGCCGCGCACGGTGCGCATGCTCGGCGAGCTGCACGACCTCGGCATCGCGCTCTCAATCGACGACTTCGGCACCGGCTACTCCTCGCTGTCGGCGCTGCAGCAGCTGCCGGTCGAGGCGCTCAAGATCGACCAGTCGTTCGTGCGCAACGGCGCGCACGACGGCCAGGACGCGACGCTGGTGCGCACCATCATCGAGATGGGCCGCAACCTCGGCATGCAGGTGGTGGCCGAGGGCGTCGAGACGCCGGAGCAGCTCGAGTTCCTGCGCGCGCGCGGCTGCCACTACGGGCAGGGGCGCCTCTTCGGCGAGCCGCTGTCGGCCGAGGCGCTGCTGGCGCTGCTGCAGGCGCAGCAGCGCGGCCAGGTGCCGTTCGCCCCGGAGCGGCTGCGCCGCGCCGCCCACTGAGGCGCGCCGCCCGCGCCAGCCGCTAGACTGCGGCCCTTTCCCCGGGGCCGTCACCACCGATGCTGAGTCTGAGGAACGTCACGCTGCGGCGCGGGCCGCGCGCCCTGATCGAGGGCGCCACCCTGACGCTGCATGCCGGCGAGAAGGTCGGCGTGGTCGGCGCCAACGGCGCCGGCAAGTCGAGCCTGTTCGCGCTGCTGCTCGGCGAGCTCGGCGCCGACGCCGGCGACGTCACGGTGCAGGCCGGCTACGTGCTGGCGAGCGTCGCCCAGGAGGTGGCGCCGGAGCGCCGCGCGGCGGTCGAGTTCGTGCTCGACGGCGACCGCGAGCTGCGAGCGGTCGAGGGCGAGCTCGCCGCGGCCGAGGCGGCCCACGACGGCGCGCGCGTCGGCGCGCTGCACGCGCGGCTCGAGGCCCTCGACGGCTACGCGGCGCGCAGCCGCGCCGCCCGGCTGCTTGCCGGACTCGGCTTCGACGCGGCCGCGATCGAGCGGCCGGTCGCCGAGTACTCGGGCGGCTGGCAGCGGCGCCTGGCGCTCGCGCGGGCGCTGATGGCGCGCTCCGACATCCTGCTGCTCGACGAGCCGACCAACCACCTCGACCTCGACGCCGTGCTGTGGCTCGAGGAGTGGCTGCGCGCCTACCCGGGCACGCTGCTCGTGATCGCGCACGACCGCGACTTCCTCGACCGGGTGGTGAATCGCATCGTCAGCCTCGAGGGCGGGCGCCTCGAGAGCTACGCCGGCAACTACTCGGACTTCGAGCTGCGCCGCGCCGAGCGCCTCGCGCAGCAGCAGTCCGCCTACGAGCGCCAGCAGCGCGAGGTCCGCCACGTGATGGACTTCGTCACGCGCTTCAAGGCCAAGGCCAGCAAGGCGCGCCAGGCGCAGAGCCGCCTCAAGCAGCTCGAGCGGCTCGAGCGCATCGCCCCGGCGCACGTCGACTCGCCGTTCGAGTTCGCGTTCGCGACGCCGGCGCGGCTGCCGCGCCCGCTGCTCGTGCTCGAGGACGCGGCCGCGGGCTACGACGGGCGGGCGGTGCTCGCGGGCGTCACGCTCAGCCTCGCGCCGGGCGACCGCGTGGGGCTGCTCGGGCGCAACGGCGCGGGCAAGTCGACGCTGACGCGGCTGCTCGCGGGCGCCGCCGCGCCGCTCGCCGGGCGGCGCACGCCGGCGCAGGACCTCGCGGTCGGCTACTTCGCCCAGCACCAGCTCGAGCAGCTCGACCCGGCCGCGAGCCCGCTGCAGCACGTCCGGCGCCTCGAGGGCGCGGCGCTCGCGCGCGCCACCGAGCAGGAGCAGCGCACGTTCCTCGGCGGCTTCGGCTTCGCCGGCGAGCGCGTGTTCGAGCCGGTCGCGCCGTTCTCGGGCGGCGAGAAGGCGCGGCTGGTGCTGGCGCTGATCGTGGCGCGCCGCCCCAACCTGCTGCTGCTCGACGAGCCGACCAACCACCTCGACCTCGAGATGCGCCACGCGCTCGCGATGGCGCTGCAGGACTTCGCCGGGGCGATCGTGCTGGTGTCGCACGACCGCTACCTGCTGCGCGTCGTCGCCGACGACCTGTGGCTGG
>JAFEDP010000383.1 GCA_018241545.1 Pseudomonadota bacterium | reverse complement strand
GTCGCTGCCGCCGATCTCGCCGACCATGATGATGCCCTGGGTCTTCGGGTCGGCCTCGAACAGGCGCAGCACGTCGACGAAGTTCATGCCGCGCACCGGGTCGCCGCCGATGCCGACGCAGGTGCTCTGGCCGAGGCCGAGCCGGGTCGTCTGGAACACCGCCTCGTAGGTCAGCGTGCCGGAGCGCGACACGATGCCGATCCGCCCGGGCTTGTGGATGAAGCCCGGCATGATGCCGACCTTGGCCTCGCCCGGGGTGATCACGCCCGGGCAGTTCGGGCCGACGAGGCGCGTGTCGTAGCCCTTGAGGGCCTCCTTGACCCGCACCATGTCGTTGACCGGGATGCCCTCGGTGATGCACACGACGAGCTTGATCCCGGCGTCCGCCGCCTCGAGGATCGCGTCCGCGGCGCCCGCGGCCGGCACGTAGATCATGCTGACGTCGGCGCCGGTGGCGGCCACGGCCTCGTGCGCGGTGTTGAACACCGGCAGCCCGAGGTGGGTCTGGCCGCCGCGGCCCGGCGTCACGCCGCCCACGACGCGCGTGCCGTAGGCGATGCACTGCTCGGTGTGGAAGGTGCCCTGCTTGCCGGTGAAGCCCTGGCAGATCACGCGGCTCGACTTCGAGAGGAGGATGCTCATGGGGCGGGTTCCTAGCGGCCGGCGGCCAGGCGCACGGCCTTGGTCGCGGCGTCGGTGAGGTCGCTCGCAGGGGTGATCGCGAGGCCGCTCTCGGCGAGTTGGGTGCGCGCCTTGTCGGCGTTGGTGCCCTCGAGGCGCACCACCACCGGCACGCTGACGCCGACGGTCTTGACCGCGGCGACGATGCCCTCGGCGATGATGTCGCAGCGGACGATGCCGCCGAAGATGTTGACCAGGATCGCCCGCACCCGCGGGTTCGACAGGATCAGCTTGAAGGCCGCCGTGACGCGCTCCGGCGTCGCGCCGCCACCGACGTCGAGGAAGTTCGCCGGCGTGCCGCCGTGCAGCTTGATCAGGTCCATGGTCGCCATCGCGAGCCCGGCGCCGTTGACCATGCAGGCGATGTCGCCGTCGAGCGAGACGTAGTTGAGGTCGTGCTCGGCCGCCTGGCGCTCCATCGCGTCCTCCTGCGAGGCGTCGCGCTGGGCGGCAAGCGCGGGCTGGCGGAAGAGCGCGTTGTCGTCGATGTTGATCTTGGCGTCGAGCGCGAGCACCGCGCCGTCACCGGTGACGATCAGCGGGTTGATCTCGATGAGGCTGCAGTCGTGCTCGAGGTACAGCCGGTAGACGCCGCGCAGGATCTTCTCGAACGCGGCCACCTGCGCGCCCTCGAGGCCGAGGCCGTAGGCGAGCTGGCGGCACTGGTAGCCCGACAGGCCGACCGCCGGGTGCACCTCGATGCGCAGGATCTGCTCCGGCGTCTTGGCGGCCACCTCCTCGATGTCCATGCCGCCGGCGGACGAGGCGATGAACGCGAGGCGGCCGCGGTCGCGGTTGAGCAGCAGGCTCACGTACAGCTCGCGCGCAATTTGAGAGCCGGCCTCGACGTACACCTGGTGGATCGGCAGCCCCTCGGCGCCGGTCTGCTTGGTGACGAGGCGCTGGCCGAGCAGCGCGTGCGCGGCGTTCTTGACGTCGGCGACGCTCTTGCAGACCTTGACGCCGCCCGCCTTGCCCCGGCCGCCGGCGTGCACCTGCGCCTTGACGACCCAGACGGGGCCGCCGAGCCGCTCGGCGACGAGGCCGGCCTCCTCGGCGGTGGCCGCGACGTGTCCCGACGGGACCGCGACGCCGTAGCGCGTGAATAGTTCCTTGGCCTGGTATTCGTGGAGGTTCATCGTCACTGTGCGCGGCGCGCCGCGCCTCCGGCGTTCGTAGCGGTTCGCTATTCTGCGCGAAGCGCGCACCCCGACGCAAAAAAGCCGCGGCCGGCCGCGCGCAATCGATGCTACATTGCCGGCGCCGTGCCCGGCGCGCGGCTCGACGGTCGAGGTCGGTCCATGCTGGAGAGCCCGCGCGCGCTGCGCGAGACCCCGGAACTGTCCTGGCGGGTGCTGGGGCTGATGAACGTGTTCCGGCTGCTGGTGCCGGCGGTGCTGGCGCTCGTCTTCGCGCTCGGCGGCCAGCCGCACCTCGTCGGCGAGGCCCACCCGGACCTGTTCCGCGGCGCCTGCCTCACCTATTTCATCGCCGCGCTGGCGCTCGTGGCGGTGCTCAAGCGCCGCCGCGAGACCACCGCGCGCCACGCCTACCTGCCCGCGATCCTCGACGTGGCGGCACTGTCGCTGATCGTCTACGCGAGCGGCGGCGCCGAGAGCGGGCTCGCGATCGCGCTGCTGGTGCCGGTCGGCGCCATCTCGGTGATCGTCGACACGCGCGGCGCGCTGGTGATGGCGGCCACGGCGGCGCTCGCGCTGCTCGCCCTGCAGCTCGTCGCGTACGCGCAGGGCGGCGCCGCCCCGATGGGCTTCGCCCAGGCCGGCTACTACGGGGCGATGCTGTTCCTGGCTGCCGGCGGCGGCACCTCGATGGCGCGGCGGCTGCGCGAGACCGAGGCGGTCGTGCGCCAGCGCGACATCGACGTGGCGAACCTCGCGGAGCTGTCCGAGTACATCGTGCAGCACCTGCGGGAGAGCATCGTCGTGGTGGACGCGGCCGACCGGGTGCGGCTCATCAACGAGTCCGCCCGCCAGCTGCTCGGGCCCGAGGCGCGCCCCGGCGCGCTGCTCGGGGAGATCTCGCCGCGCCTCCTGTACCACGTCGAGAGCTGGCGCCGCTCGGGCGGCGCCTCGATCACCGACGCGACGCTGATCGCGGCCGACGGCGCGGCCGAGTTCCAGGCGCACTTCGCCGCGCTCGGCCGCGACCAGCCCGGGCCGGTGATCGTGTTCCTGACCGACAGCAGCGCGCTCGCCGAGCGCGTGCAGCAGACCAAGCTGGCTGCGCTCGGGCGCCTGTCGGCGAGCATCGCCCACGAGATCAGGAACCCGGTCGGCGCCATGAGCCATGCCGCGCAGCTGCTCGGCGAGACCGCGGCGCTCGGGCCCGAGGAGCGGCGCCTGACCGAGATCATGACCCAGAACGCCGAGCGCGTGAGCACCATCATCGCCAACGTGCTGCAGCTGTCGCGGCGCGAGAGCACGCGCCCGGAGCGCATCGCGATCGGCGAGTGGCTCGGGCACTTCCGCGAGGAATTCCTGGCGACGCTGCAGCTGCCGGAGGGGCAGCTGCGGGTGCGCCTGCCCGAGCCCGACTTCGAGGTGCGCGTCGACCCGACGCACCTGCGGCAGATCGTCTGGAACCTGTGCGAGAACGCCACCCGCCACAGCGCCGACGTGCCGGGCAACCCGCC
>JAFEDP010000382.1 GCA_018241545.1 Pseudomonadota bacterium | reverse complement strand
CAGCCCGCTCGCCGACACCCCGCTCGCCGCCGAGCGCGCGCTCGGGCTCGCCTTCGCGCGCTGCCGCGCCGACGCCGGCTGCGGCGCCGCCTTCCCCGGCCTCGAGCAGCGCTTCGAGGCGCTGCGCGCCGCGCTCGCGGCGCACCCGCGCCACCTGTCGCTGCCGGACCCGGCGAGCGGCGCACCCCGCGAGCTCGACTTCGGCGCCGAGGCGCTCGCCGGCACGGTGCGGCTGCTCAACTACACGGCGCCCGGCACGGCGCTGCTGCCGTTCCTGCTCGATCGCGCGACGCGCGGCGACCTCGCGCCGCTCGCGGCGCAGCTGCTCGCGCTCGGCTCGCGCCTCGACGCGCAGCTCGCCTACGGCATGAACGCCGCCGTGACCTGCAGCGAGGACGTGCCGTACGCCGCGCGCGCCGACCGCGCGCGGCTCGCCGGCACCTACCTCGGCGTGCAGCAGCTCGACGGGCTCGTGACGCTGTGCGAGGGCTGGCCGCGCGGCGTCGTCGACGCCGACCTGTACGCGCCGCTCGCGAGCGCGGTGCCGGCGCTGCTGCTGTCTGGCGAGGCCGACCCGGTCACGCCGCCCGCCTACGGCGCGCGCCTCGCCGCGGGCCTCGCCGGCGCCCGCCACGTGGTGGTGCGCGGCCAGGGCCACGGCCAGCTCGCGGTCGGCTGCACGCCGCGCCTCATGGCGCGCTTCCTCGAGCTCGGCAGCGCGCGCGCGCTCGACGTCGGCTGCCTCGAGTCGGCGGCCGCCCCGCCGTTCGTGCTCGACCCGTCGGGGCCGGCGCCGTGATCCGCCTCGAGTCGCTCGCCAAGCGCTTCGGGGAGGTCGAGGCGGTGCGCGAGGTGGGCCTCGAGGCGCTCGACGGCCGGGTCACGGGACTGCTGGGCCCGAACGGCGCCGGCAAGAGCACGACGCTCCGGCTGCTGTACGGGGCGCTGCGCCCCGACCGCGGCCGGGCGCTGGTGGACGGGCACGACGTGGCGCTGGAGGCGCGCGCGGCGCTGGCGCGGCTCGGCGTGCTGCCGCACAACGCCGGCATCTACCCGGCGCTGACCGCGCGCGAGAACGTGCGCTACTACGGCCGGCTGCACGGCCTCGGCGGCCGGGCGCTGGAGCGGCGCATCGACGAGCTCGGCGAGCTCCTGGACCTCGGCGCGGTGCTCGAGCGGCGCGCCAAGGGGTTCTCGCAGGGCGAGCGCCTCAAGGTGGCGCTCGCGCGCGCGCTGGTGCACCGGCCGCAGAACCTGGTGCTCGACGAGCCCACCAACGGGCTCGACGTGCTCGCGACGCGCAACCTGCGCGAGCTGATCCGGCGGCTGCGCGACGCCGGCCACTGCCTGCTGTTCTCGAGCCACGTGATGCAGGAGGTCTCGGCGGTGTGCGACGACATCGTGATCGTGGCGCACGGCCGGGTGGTGGCGCGCGGCACGCCCGAGGAGCTGCGCGCCGGCGTGCCGGGCGGCTCGCTCGAGGACGCGTTCGTGGCGGCGCTCGAGCGCGGGGACGGCTGATGCGCGCGCTGCTGATCGTGTTCCTCAAGGAGCTGCTCGAGAACGCCCGCGACCGGCGCACGCTCCTGTCGGCGCTCCTGATCGGGCCGCTCGGCGGGCCGCTGCTGTTCGGCGTCATGGTGAACCTGACGCTGGAGCGCGGCCGCGAGCGCGCCGACCAGCCGCTCGAGCTCGCGGTCGCCGGCGGGGCGCGCGCGCCGAACCTGGTCGCGTTCCTGCGCGGCGAGGGCGTGCGCGTCAGCGACTTCGGCGGCGACGGCGCGGCCGCGGCGGCGGCGGTGCGCCACCACGCGCGGCGCCTCGTGCTCGTGGTCCCGGACGGCTACGGCGAGCACCTGCGCGCCGGCGCGCCGGCGCGGGTCGAGCTCTACACCGACACCGCCGACACGAGCGCCGGCGGCGACCGGCTGCGCGCCGAGGCGCTCCTGCGCGGCTACGGCGCGCAGATCGCCGCCTGGCGGCTCGAGGCGCGCGGGCTGTCGCCGCTGCTGCTGCAGCCGGTCGTGGTCGACGAGGTCGACGTGTCGACCCCGGCGGCGCGCGCGCTGGCACTGCTCGGCATGCTGAGCTACTTCATCGTGTTCGCGACGCTGATGGGCGGCCTGTACGTGTCGATCGACATCACCGCCGGCGAGCGCGAGCGCGGCTCGCTCGAGCCCCTGCTGACGCTGCCGGTGCCGCGCGATGCGATCGTCTACGGCAAGGTCGCCGCGGCGGCGGCCTACATGGCGCTGTCGCTGGCGCTCAACGTGGCCTCGTTCGCCGTGATCCTGCGCTTCGTGCGCCTCGACGCGGTCGGCATGGCGCTCAGCCTCGGGCCCGGCACGGTGCTCGCGATCTTCGCGGTGATGCTGCCGTTCGTGCTGCCCGGCGCCGCGCTGATGTCGATCGTCGCCTCGTTCACGCGCACCTACCGCGAGGCGCAGAGCTGGCTCGCGGCGGTGCTGCTGGTGCCGACGCTGCCGATCCTGTTCGCCTCGCTCTACCAGGTGCAGATCCGCACCGCGCTCATGTGGGTGCCGAGCCTCGGCCAGCACCTCTTGATCCAGTCGCTGCTGCGCGGCGAGGCGCCGGCGGCGCTCGACGTCGCGATCTCGGCCGGTGCGACGCTGGCGCTCGGCACGCTGCTCGCGCGGGTCGCCGCGGGCCTCTACCGGCGCGAGCGCATCCTCGGCTGAGGCTCTAGGGAGCGGCGAGGCGCGCGAGCTGCTCGCCGAGCACCGCGTCGACGGCGCCGGCCAGGCGCTCCCAGCCGTCCGGGGCGTAGCCGCTGACCGCGTAGCTCACGACGATGCGGGTCGCGGCGCCGTCGGCGCGCAGCGTGAACGTCAGCGCGCCGGTCGCGCCCATCGCCTGCAGCGGCCCGAGCCCGCCGGCGAGGCGCAGGGTGTCGCGCGGCGCCGCGTACACGACCTCGAGGTGGCGCACGAAGCCGCCGTCCGGCAGGCGCTCGCAGAAGCAGCCGCCGGGGCGCGCCGCGAGCGTCAGGCGGCGCGCGTCGCGCGAGTAGGTGTGGGCCGGATCCCACCAGCGTGCGGGCTCGAGCAGGCGCCGCCAGGCCGCCTCGGGCGGGCCCGCGTACACCGCCTCCTCGCGCACCACGAAGCCGGCGGCGCCGCTCGCGGTCACGGCGGCCGGGGTCGCGACGGGACCGAGGGCGAGCAGGGCGAGTGCGGCGAGGCGCGGGAGCGGGTGCATCGGCGTGCTCCGTCGGGCGGGGCGGGTGGTCAGCGGCCGGCGCTCAGCAGCGCGCGCTCGGCGGCGCCGAGCAGCTCCTCGGGCGTGTAGGGCTTGGCGACGCAGTCGTCGGCGCCGGCCGCGAGGCAGGCGTGGCGCTCGGCGTCCG
>JAFEDP010000381.1 GCA_018241545.1 Pseudomonadota bacterium | reverse complement strand
GAGGCGCGCCGGCCCGCCGCTCGCGAGGTACGCCGGCAGGAACAGCGCCGTGTTGCCGACGGCGACCAGCGCCGCGTTCAGCACCGGCCGCAGCCCGAGCGCGCGGCTCGCGACCGTGTAGGCGGCCCAGCCGCACGAGGCCGCGAGGATCAGCGCGAAGCCGGCCACCCGGCCGCCGCCGCCGAGCACGTCGTGCAGCACCACGGCCGCGACGCCGGCGGCCGTGACGAGCAGCCCCGCGAGCCGCCGCCGCCGCGGCCGCTCGCCGAGCACGAGCCAGGCGAGCAGCGCGGCGAACACGCTGGTGGCGCCGGGCCCCATGACGCCGCCCTGGCCGGAGTTCGCGAGCCGCAGCCCGTAGGCGAACAGCAGGAAGTACGGTACGCCGGCGCCGGCGAGCACCGCGAGCAGCGGCAGCGGCCGCCAGCTGAGCTCGCGCCGGTGCAGCCACAGCGCCGGCAGCAGCACCAGCGAAGCGGTCACGTAGCGCAGCGCGGCGACGTCGGCCGGCGACAGGCGCGTGACGACGCCGAGGCGCGTCACGGGGATCCAGCCCGCCCAGATGCTGACGGCGACGAGGGCCGCGGCGACCCCGGCTGCGCGCCCGTGTCCGGGCGCCGTCACCCGGCGACCGCCGGCGCCTCGAGGCCGATGCGCTCGGCCGCCCAGCGCAGCACGCGCTGCAGCCGCGGCACGCACAGCGCGAGCCCGACCGGCAGCGACACCCAGCGGAACTCGTGGTGCTCGGCGCGGCCGAGCGTCGGGTTCACCGGCAGCGACACGGTGCCCTGCGTGGCGCGCGCGACGTAGAAGCGCACCACCTTGCCGCCGGCGTAGGGCTCGGTCTCGATCGATTCCTCGCCCCAGGCGAAGTCGAGGCCGCCGAGGCCGGTCTCCTCGCGCACCTCGCGGATCGCGGCCTCGAGCGGCGTCTCGCCCGCCTCGAGGCGGCCCTTGGGCAGGTCCCAGTTGCGATAGGCGCGCAGCAACAGGAAGCGCGGCCCTTCCTCGGTCTCGCGCACGACGACGACCCCGGCCGCGCGCTTGAGGCTTCGACGACGCATGCGCCGATTATAAGGCGGCCGGCCCCATTATCGAGGTGGTCAATCACAATTCCCGTCTTGATAGAATGCGCGCATGAGGCCGGAGCGACGATGAACCTGCGCGACCTGCGCTACCTGGTGGCCCTCGCCGACACGCGCCACTTCGGGCGCGCCGCCGCGCGCTCGCACGTCAGCCAGCCGACGCTGTCGGCGCAGATCAAGAAGCTCGAGGACTATCTCGGCGGCGCGCTGCTCGAGCGCCAGCCGCGCAACGTCACGCTGACCGAGCTCGGCGAGCGCGTCGTGGCGCGCGCGCGGCGCGTGCTGCAGGACTGCGACGACATCGTCGAGCTCGCCCGCGCCGCGCGCGACCCGCTCGCCGGGACGCTCAAGCTCGCGCTGATCCCGACGCTCGGGCCCTACCTGCTGCCGTCGGTGACGCCGGCGCTGCGCAAGCGCCTGCCGAAGCTGCAGCTGATGCTGTACGAGTACCAGACCGGCCCGCTGCTCGAGCGCCTGCGCGCGGGCGAGCTCGACCTCGGCGTGCTGGCGCTCGGCGTCGACACCGAGGGCCTCGAGACGCGCGCGCTCGGCGAGGAGCCGTTCACGCTCGCGGTCCCGGCCGGCCACCGGCTGGCGCGCCAGGCGCAGGTGCGCACCGACGACCTCACCGGCGAGACGCTGCTGCTGCTCGAGGACGGCCACTGCCTGCGCGACCAGGCGCTCGAGGTCTGCAGCCGCATCGACGTGCGCGAGTCGCAGGACTTCCGCGCGACCAGCCTCGAGACGCTGCGCCAGATGGTCGGCGCGGGCCTCGGCATCACGCTGCTGCCCGAGCTCGCGACGCGCGGCCCGTTCGCGGCCGCCAAGAACATCGCCGTGCGGCCGTTCGCGAAGCCCGTGCCGCACCGCATGCTCGGCGCGGTCTGGCGGCGCAGCAGCACGCGCGTCGCCGCGATCGAGGCGGTCTGCGAGACGGTCGCCGCCGCGCTCGCCGCCCGCGGCTGAGGCCGGCTACGGCTGCGCCGGCGGCGGCCCGGACTGCGCCGCTGCGCGGCGGGTCCGCACCATGACCGCGTAGTAGATGAGCTCCGCCACGCCGATCGCCGCCGGCACCAGCCCGAACAGGTACGGCACGCGCCCGGGCAGCGACATCAGCCCCGCGGTCACCGTGACGCCGACCGCGACCAGGATCAGGCCGTTGCGCAGGAAGCGGCCCTCGTCCTGGGAGCGCGGGTCGACGTCGGGCGGGTCGGGCGGGAGCTCGAGGCCCTTCTCGATCGCCGCCATCCGCTCGCGGTGGCGCAGCTCCGCGCGCTGCACGCGGCGGCGGTAGTTAATGTACATCCCGAACACGCCCGCGCCGATGCCGGCGAGGATCGCGACGATGGGGATGAATTCACCGACGATGGCGGGATCCATGAGGCTCTGCTCCTAGGGCAAGGCGCTGCCCAGCAGGGCCTGCAGCGCATGTAAGTAAGGGAACCACTGGCCACCGATCGCGACCCCAGCGACGAGCCCGAGCAGCGCGGCCCACAGGGGGTCGAGCAGCGGGCTTGCGGTGCGCGGGCCGTGTCGTAAGGTAGCCACGGCGGTGATACGCGCGCCGCGACGCGGCGGTTTCAGCGACGCGCCCGCCGCCGCGCTGAAACCCGCCCCCGGGTCGGCGCGTACCACCGTGATGCTGGGGATAGCCGGGGCCCGGATGGACGATCCGATCGTGGCGAGCCTGCGGGCCGGCCGCAGTGCGGAGGCCTTCGACGCACTCGTCGCCACCTACCGGCGCCGGGTGTTCGGCCTCGCCTACGCGATCACGGGCTCGCGCGCCGCCGCCGACGACGTCGCGCAGGAGGTGTTCGTGAAGCTGTGGCGCGCGCTCGACGGCTACGACGGCCGGGCGAAGCTCTCGACCTGGCTGTACGCGATCACGCGCAACACCGCGGTGTCGGCGCTGCGCCGCGAGCGGCCGACCGCCTCGCTCTCGGACGAGGCCACCTGGGCGGCGGCCGAGGCGCAGTCGGCGGTGGTGGACGAGCCCGGCGCGGACGATGCGCGGCTGTGGCGCGCCGTCGCGGACCTGCCCGAGGCGCAGCGCCGGGCGGTGACCCTCTACTATCAGGACGAGCGCCCGGTCGAGGAGGTCGCCTCGATGCTGGGCCTGCCGGTCAACACCGTGAAGACGCATCTGCACCGGGCGCGGGCACGGCTCGCGACGGCGCTCGGCGCGGCCGAGATGGCGCACCAGGAGCTGGGCACATGAGTGGAACCCCCGTCGGGCCCGAGGGCCTCGAGCAGCGCCTGCGGCGGCTGATGTCCGCGGTCGACGCCGAG
>JAFEDP010000380.1 GCA_018241545.1 Pseudomonadota bacterium | reverse complement strand
CGCGGCCAGCGTGCCGAACACCTTGGCGGCGACGCCGTGGCTGCCGGCCATGCCGTCGCCGACCACGGCGAGGATGGCGCAGGCGCGGCTCATGTCGACGCGCTGGATCTGGCCCTCGCGCAGCTCGCGGTCGAAGGCGCGGCGCACGACCTGCTCGGCCGCGGTCGCCTCGCGGTCCGGCACCGCGCAGCAGATCGAGTGCTCCGAGGAGCCCTGCGAGATCAGGATCACCGAGATGCCGGCCTCGTTGAGCGCGCCGAACAGGCGCTGCGCGGTGCCGGGCACGCCGATCATGCCGGCGCCCTCGAGGTTGACGAGCGCGACCGCGTCGATGGTCGTGATGCCCTTGACCTTCAGCGACGAGGTCGGGCGCGCGCAGATCACCGTCCCCGGGCGCTCGGCCGCGAAGGTGTTCTTGATCAGGATCGGGATCTCGCGCGACACCGCCGGCGCCATGGTCTGCGGGTGGATCACCTTGGCGCCGAAGTACGCGAGCTCCATGGCCTCGCTGTAGGACAGCGAGTCGATGACCTTGGCGTCCGGCACGCGGCGCGGGTCGGCGGACAGCACGCCGTCGACGTCGGTCCAGATCACGATCTCGCGCGCGCTGAGCAGCGCGCCGAAGATCGAGGCCGAGAAGTCGCTGCCGTTGCGCCCGAGCGTGGTCTGCACGCCGTTGCGGTGCGCGGCGATGAAGCCGGTGATCACGAGCGTGCCGGCGAAGTCGCGCGGCACGAGCGCGTCGAACTTGGCCTGCGACTCGGCCCACTGCACGGCCGGCCCCAGCGGGCCCCACTCGACCACGACCGCCTGGCGCGCGTCGATCCAGCGCACCGGCGGCGCCGCCGTCGCGCGCTCGGCGAGCAGCGCCGTGAACAGCCGCGTCGACCAGATCTCGCCGTAGCCGGCCACGAGGTCGCGGATGTTGCTGCCGGCCGCGCGGATCAGGCTCACGGTGTGCAGGATGCCGGCGATGTCGCTGCAGTCGGCCTCGAGCTGGGTGATGAACGGGTTGGCGCTCGCCGCCCGCGGCAAGAGCTCGCGCGCGATCGCGGTGTGGCGGGTGCGCAGCGCCGCGAGCCGCTGCAGGTAGGTCGGGTCCTGCTGCTCGGCGAGCGCGACGAGCTCGAGCAGGGCGTCGGTGACCCCCTTGCAGGCCGAGAGCACCACCGCCACCCGCGGCGCCGGGTCCGCCTCGACGATGCCGGCCACCCGGGCGATGCACTGGGCGTCGGCGACCGAGGACCCGCCGAACTTGTGCACGATCCAGCGCCGGTCGCGGGCGCCGCGGGGGGACTCGGGGGGGGTCATGACGCTCGGGCCTCGTTGTTTGCGGCGCACAATCTACTGGCGCCCCCCTGCCGGGGCAAGGGCGGACTGCCCCCGCTCAGCGCCGCGCGCGCCGGCCGTGCCAGAGCTTGAGCAGCCGCACCGCGCCCGGCACGCGCACGAGCCAGACCAGCGCCCGGCCGACGAGTCGCTCGCGCGCCGAGAGCCGAAAGCCGGCCAGCAGCGGGTCGAAGAGGCCCGGGCGGGCCTCGTGGCGCGGCGGCGCGCCGCTCACCGCCGCCGGCCCGCGGCGCGCGGGCGCGGCAGGCCCGTGTGCTGGGTGGCGATGCGCCCGCCGCGCGCCGGCGCCGGCCCCGCCCCGCCCGTGCCGGCCGGCTGCCAGGCGGGCACCAGCTGGTGCTTGCCGCTGCCGATCAGGTCGGCGCGGCCCATGCGCTTCAGCGCCTCGCGCAGCAGCGGCCAGTTGTTGGCGTCGTGGTAGCGCAGGAACGCCTTGTGCAGCCGGCGTACCTTGAGGCCCTTCGGCACCCGCACCTCCTCGCTGGTGCGGGTGACGCGCCTGAGCGGGTTCTTGCCGGTGTGCCACATGGCCGTCGCGGTCGCCATCGGCGACGGCAGGAAGGCCTGCACCTGGTCGGCGCGAAAGCCGTTGCGCTTGAGCCAGAGCGCGAGCTCCAGCATGTCCTCGTCGCTCGTGCCCGGGTGCGCGGCGATGAAGTACGGGATCAGGTACTGCTCCTTGCCCGCCTCCTTCGAGTAGCGGTCGAACAGCTCCTTGAAGCGGTCGTAGCTGCCGATGCCGGGCTTCATCATCTTCGACAGCGGCCCCTCGGCGATCGCCTCGGGGGCGATCTTGAGGTAGCCGCCGACGTGGTGCTGGGTCAGCTCCTTGACGTACTCCGGCGACTCGACCGCGAGGTCGTAGCGCACGCCCGAGGCGATCAGCACCTTCTTGACGCCCGGCAGCGCACGCGCGCGCCGGTAGAGCGCGATCAGCGGCGCGTGATTGGTGTCGAGGTTCGGGCAGATGCCCGGGTAGACGCAGGACGGGCGCCGGCACGCGGCCTCGACCGTCTTCGACTTGCAGTGCAGCCGGTACATGTTGGCGGTCGGCCCGCCGAGGTCCGAGATGATCCCGGTGAAGCCCGGCACCGCGTCGCGCACCTGCTCGATCTCGCGGATCACCGAGTCCTCGGAGCGGCTCTGGATGATGCGTCCCTCGTGCTCGGTGATCGAGCAGAAGGTGCAGCCGCCGAAGCAGCCGCGCTGGATGGTCACCGAGAACCGGATCATCTTGTAGGCGGGGATCTTGGCGTCGCCGTAGGCCGGGTGCGGCACGCGCTGGTACGGCAGCTCGTAGACGCGGTCCATCTCCGCCGTCGAAAGCGGCCACGGCGGCGGGTTGAGCCAGACGTCGACGTCGCCGTGGCGCTGGGTCAGCGCGCGCGCGTTGCCGGGGTTGGACTCGGCGTGCAGGATCCGCGAGGCGTGCGCGTACAGCACCGGGTCGTCGCGCACCGCCTCGTAGGACGGCAGCCGGATCACGCTGCGCGTCCGGTCCACGCCCTTGACGAAGCGCGCGAGCGGCACGACCGCGACGCCCGGCTCCGCGCTCGCCACCGCGCGCGCCCGCACCTCCGGCTCGCTCGCGTACGGGTCGGGCGCGGCCTCGACCGGGCCCGGCAGGTCGACGCTGGTCGAGTCGATCTCGATCGCCTCGGGCGGCGAGCCGCGGCGCAGGAAGGCGGTGCCGCGGATGTCGGTCAGTGCCTCGATGCGCTCGCCGGCGGCGAGCCGGTGCGCGATCTCCACCACCTGCCGCTCGCCGTTGCCGTACACCAAGAGGTCGGCGCGCGCATCGAGCAGCACCGAGCGGCGCACCTTCTCCGACCAGTAGTCGAAGTGCGCGATGCGCCTGAGCGAGGCCTCGATGCCACCGACGACGAGCGGCACGTCGGGGAAGGCCTCGCGCACGCGCTGCGCGTACACGATCACCGAGCGATCGGGCCGCCGCCCGGCCGCGCCGTCCGGGGTGTAGGCGTCGTCGCTGCGCAGGCGCCGGTCGGACGTGTAGCGGTTGACCAT
>JAFEDP010000037.1 GCA_018241545.1 Pseudomonadota bacterium | reverse complement strand
GGTCTCGAATGCCGACGCGCGCACGACCTTCCTGCGCCTCGTCGGCCCCGAGCACCTCGATACCGGCTTCGTGCGCCGGGTCGACCACTTCCGCTGCCGTGGCGTCGCGGCCAAGCTCCACCTCGCCCTCGCCCGCGCGCCAGCCTTTGCCGGACTCGCGCCCGCCGCGCTCGGCGGGCGCCTGTGGATAGCGCCCTCCCCCGAGTACGTCGAGCGGGCCTGGAACCCGACCAAGTACGGCGAGTGCCCGGCGCGGCCGGCGCTCGAGATCAGCGTCCCGACCGTGCACGACCCCGGGCTCGCGCCGGCGGGCGCCCACGTGCTGTCGGCGGTCGTGCAGTTCGCGCCCTACGCACCGGAAGGCGGCTGGCCGGCGCAGCGGGCGCGCTTCGAGCAGGCCGTGCTCGATGTGCTGGAGGAACACGCGCCGGGTCTGCGGTCGAGCGTGCTCGCCAGCGAGCTCCTGACACCGCAGGACCTCGAGCAGCAGTTCCGCGCCAGCGGCGGCCACTGGCACCATGGCGACCTCGCCTTCGACCAGTTCTACCTGGTCCGCCCGGTGCCCGGCGCCAGCCAGCACGCGACCCCGGTCGCCGGCGTGTTCCTGTGCGGCGCCAGCTGCCATCCGGGCGGGGGCGTGATGGGCATCGCGGGCCGCAATGCCGCCCGCCGCATCCTCGCGGAGGCCGTCCGATGACCGGGCCCTACCCGTCGCCGCCGCACTTCCGCCGGCCGCTGCTCGAGACGCCGTTTCACGCGCGCGAACGCGAGCTGCAGCTCGCCGACCGCTTCGTGCCGTGGGCGGGGTACACGACCGTCGACGTATACACCACCGTGGAGCAGGAGTACTTCGCGGTGCGCAATGCCGCGACGCTCTACGATCTGACGCCGATGGTGAAGTACCGGGTGCGCGGCCCGGACGCCGAACGCTACCTCAACCGGCTGGTCACCCGCGACGTGCGCCGACTCAAGGCCGGGCGGGTCAGCTACGTCGTGTGGTGCAACGACGCCGGTCACCTTATCGACGACGGCACGGTGTTCCGGCTCGGGGCAGACGACTTCCGGATCTGCACCGCGGAGCGCCAGCTCGACTGGTTCGCCGACTCGGCCATCGGCTTCGACGTCGCCATCGAGGAGGTCACGGCCGAGATCGCGGCGCTGGCGGTGCAGGGTCCGACCTCCTGCCACGTGCTCAAGCGCTTCGGCCTCGAGGGCATCGAGCGGCTGCGGCCCTTCGAGCTGGCCGACTTTACGGTCGCCGGCCGTCCGCTGACCGCCTCGCGCACTGGATTTACGGGCGACCTCGGCTACGAGCTCTGGATGCGCCCCGAGCACGCCCTGTCGGTGTGGGACGACCTGATGCGGGCCGGCCAGAGCCGCGGGCTGCGCCCGATGGGCTCGCTGGCGCTCAACATGGCGCGCATCGAGGCCGGGTTCCTCATGCCGAACGTCGATTTCGTCTCGGCGGAGCACACGATCCGGATCGACCGCGAGCGCACGCCGCTCGAGCTCGGCCTCGGCTGGCTGGTCGACTTCGACAAGCCGCACTTCACGGGTCGCCGCGCGCTGCTGCGCCAGCGAGACCGCGGCCTGCGCCGGTTGCTGGTCGGCCTGGACGTCGCCGGCAACAAGCCGGCGCACAACGCCCTGCTGTATGCCGACGCCGCCGGGCGCCGCGAGGTCGGCAGCGTCACTTCCGCCCTCTGGTCGCCGACGTGCAAACGCAACATCGCGTTGGCGATTATCGATGCGCCCCATCATGCGACCGGCTCGACGGTGTGGGCGGACATCTACCTCAATCGTGAACTCGTCTGGGAACGGCGCATGGCGGCGGCCACCGTCGTCGAGCGCCCGTTCTTCGCGCCCGAGCGGCGGCGCGCAACGCCGCCGGCGGACCGCTAGCCCGGTTCCGGTCGCCGCTCAGGTCGGGTAGGCTCGACGCATGCACGCCACGCGACATCCCAGGCGAGCGAGACGCTGAGGTGGTCACCGCCCAGCGTCAGAATCTGGCGGAGCGGCCGTGGCTCGACCCCACGGCCCAGCCACAGATCGTCCTCGAGGGCCTCGGCAAGACGTACGGCGGGTTCACCGCGGTCGGCAGCGTCAATCTCTCGATCTACAAGGGCGAGATGTTCGCGCTGGTGGGCGCCTCCGGCTGCGGCAAGACGACGCTGCTGCGGATGCTGGCGGGGTTCGTGACGCCCTCCGCCGGCCGCGTGTCGATCGACGGCGTCGACATGACCGACGTGCCGCCGCACGAGCGCCCGGTCAACATGATGTTCCAGTCGTACGCGCTGTTCCCGCACATGAGCGCCGCGGACAACGTCGGCTACGGGCTCAAGCGCCTCCGGCTCGACGCGGCCACGCGGCGCCGGCGCGTCGAGGAGGCGCTCGAGATGGTGCAGCTCGGCGGGCTCGGCGCGCGCAAGCCGCACCAGCTGTCGGGCGGCCAGCGCCAGCGCGTGGCGCTCGCCCGCGCGCTGATCCGCCGGCCCAAGGTGCTGCTGCTGGACGAGCCGCTGTCGGCGCTCGACAAGAAGCTGCGCGAGAGCACGCAGTTCGAGCTGATGGACCTGCAGTACGAGGTCGGCATCACGTTCATCGTCGTCACGCACGACCAGGACGAGGCGATGGCGCTGTCCTCGCGCATCGCGGTCATGGACCGTGGCGCGGTGGTCCAGGTCGGCACGCCCGCCGAGGTCTACGAGTTCCCGCGCACACGCTTCGTCGCCGACTTCTTCGGCACCGCGAATCTGCTCGAGGGCACGGTCAGCGCCTGCGAGCCCGGCCGCGTCACGGTGCATTGTGCGCAGCTCGGCTGCGACCTCTATGTCGACGACGGCGCCCGGGCGCAGGTCGGCGAGCGCGTCTGCATCGCCGTGCGCCCCGAGAAGATACGCCTCAGCAAGACGCCGCCGGAGCCCGGCCGGCACAACCGGCTGCAGGGCGTCGTCTGGGAGCTCGGCTACCTGGGCAACCGCTCGACCTACCAGATCAAGACGCCGGGCGGCACGATCGTGACCGCCTTCGCGCAGAACGAGCGCCGGACGCTCGACTGGAGAATCGACTGGAGCGACGAGGTGTACCTGAGCTGGGACGCCGACGCCGCCGTGCTGCTGCAGTCCTGAGAAGAAGAGAACCGTGGCGACGGGCCGCTGCCCGCCGCGCCGACTGAGATCCGATTCCAACTCCGGGGGAACGAGACCATGTCACGAGAAACCCGCAACTGGCGTACCGCGTTCGCGCTCGCGCTCCTCGGCGCCGCCGCCAGCCCGGCCGCGCTCGCCGCCGACACCAAGACCGGTCAGCTCGAGGAGATCGTGGTCACCGCCACGCGCCACGAGGAGACCCTCAGCAAGGTACCGATCAGCGTCACTGCCCTCAGCCAGGAGACCCTCGATCAGAAGGGTATCAAGGACTTCCAGGATATCGTGCGCTTCACGCCGGGCGTCGCGATCGACCAGTCCGGCACCAATGCGATCTCGATCCGCGGCATCTCCTCGTCCGCCGGCGCCGGCACCACCGGCATCTACATAGACGACACGCCGATCCAGATGCGCTCGATCGGGTTCAACCCCGACGACACGCTGCCGAAGACCTTCGATCTGGAGCGCGTCGAGGTGCTGCGCGGGCCGCAGGGTACCCTGTTCGGCTCGGGCTCGGAGGGCGGCACGGTGCGCTACATCATGACGCAGCCGAGCCTGACCAAGGAGTCGACGTACGTGCGCAGCGAGGTCTCGACGACTCGCGGCGGCGAACCGAGTTTCGAGGCGGGCATCGCGCACGGTGGACCGATCGTCGACAACGTGCTCGGCTACCGCGCCAGCGTCTGGTACCGCTACGACGGCGGCTGGATCGACCGCGTCGACCCCTACACGATGCAGACCTCGGAGCAGCACGCCAACCATGCCAACACCCTCGCCGCGCGGCTCGCGTTCATCGTGCAGCCCAAGGACGGCTTCACGATCACCCCGTCGCTGACCTACCAGAACTCGCGCAAGCACGACGAGTCGACCTACTGGCCGGCATTCTCGGGCGACGGCCACTTCAACAACCTGACGCCGGAGCGGATGCCGGTGCCGGACGAGTACTACCTGCCGGCGCTCAAGATCGAGGCGGACCTCGGCAAGGCGCGCTTCATCTCCAACACCTCCTACTACCATCGCCTCGAGCAGACCGGCTACCAGGGCACGATGTACGACCTGGCGTTCTACCAGTCGCAGGTCTGGCTGGTCGGCTCCTGCGGCGCGAACTACCCGGCGTTTGATGCGAACACCGGCTGCCCGTGGTACCCGCTGCTCGACGGCAAGGGCATCCACCTGCCGCCGGCCGACCCGAACACCGGCTGGAACCCGGCGGGCTACGCGACGCCCAACGTGATGACGAACAAGCAGGAGTCCTGGACGCAGGAGTTCCGGCTGCAGTCGAACGACGACAGCAGCCGCCTGAAGTGGACCATCGGCGCGTTCTGGTCGCTGTCGAAGTCGACCAGCATCGAGGAGCTCAAGGACACGCAGATCATGCCGCTGTGGCAGACGCTGTTCGGCATCAATCCCCAGGACTGGTTCTACCTGGCGCCCGCCACGAGCGGTGACTACTACTACTGCAACGGCCAGGGGACGCAGCAGGCCCTGGTCCCGAACTGCGACATCTACATCAACCACAATGTCGTCTTCGATCGGCAGATCGCCGGCTTCGGCGAGCTGACGTACAGCTTCAACGACCAGTGGAAGGTGACGGCCGGCGGGCGCATCGCCAAGATGAGCTTCGACCTCTCGCACCACGGCGACGGCCTCGAGAACTACGGTCCCGACGACGCCGCGGCGCACCAGAGCGAGAGCGCGTTCACGCCCAAGCTCGGACTGTCGTTCCAGGCCGACCCCAACAACCTGTACTACTTCACCTACGCCAAGGGCTTCCGTCCGGGTGGCGGCAACCCGCCGCTGCCGGCCTACTGCAATGGCGACGGCGGACTGGCCCAGTCCGGCTATGCGGACGGCGCGCCGCTGACGTACAAGTCCGACTCGACCAACAGCTTCGAGGTGGGGTCGAAGAACAACTTCAACAACCGAGTCAAGATCGCCACCAGCGTCTACTGGATCAAGTGGAACGACATCCAGCAGAGCGTGTACGTACCCTACAACTGCGGCCTGCAATTCATCGACAACCTCGGCACGGCGATCGCGAAGGGCTTCGACATCCAGGCGGAGATGCTGCTCGGCGGCGGCTTCTCCGCCGACGTCGCCGTCGGCTACACGAGCGCGCGCTACTCGGACTCGCGCATCCTCTATGACACGACCCAGAACCCGCCCGTCCCGCACGTGCTGGCGGGTACCGGCGACGCGATCTCCGGCCAGGCGGCCATCGACGGCGGTCCGGGCACGATCCCGCCCTGGAACGCGTCGGTTGGGCTGCAGTACAACTTCAGCCTCGCCGCACGCGACGCGTTCGTGCGCCTCGACTGGGAGTACACCTCGCGCAACCCCTGGCTCGCGGCAGTGCAGGACCCGGCGACCACGCAGTACTCGCCGTTCACGTACTCGCTGCCGTCGACGAGCTTCGCCTCCCTGCGCGCCGGCGTGACGCTCGACAAGCTGCAGCTCGCGTTCTTCGTCGACAACCTGTTCGACACGCGCACGATCACGAACTACCAGCTGTCGCAGAACGACTCGAACAGCCCGACCGGGCTGTCGGCCTCGGTGCAGCAGAACGCCTACACGTTCCGCCCGCGCACCATCGGCGTCACGGCGACCTGGCGGATGTAGGATCCGGCCCCGGCCCGCTGGGCAGCACGCTCAGCGGGCCGGCGCCAGACTCTCGCAGTAGCGGCGGATGCGGGCCGCCGCGTCGCGCAGCGGCGCCTCCTCGGCCGCGAAGCAGGCGCGCACGAAGCCCTCGGTCTCGCGGCCGAACACCGCGCCGTCGAGCAGCGACACGCCCTCGGCCTTGAACAGGCCGTGCACGAACGCATCCGGGCTGATCCCCGAGCCGCGCACGTCGATCAGCATGAACATCCCGGCGTCCGGCCAGCACGGCCGGATCCCCGGCACGCCCTGCAGGGCGTCGAAGAAGAGCTGTCGGCGCACGCGGCAATACTCGCGCACCGTCGCCTCCGACTCGTCCGCGATCTCGAGCGCCTTGAGCGCGGCCTGCTGCACGAAGCCGGGCAGCCCGTAGAGCATGCAGGCCGCGACGTTGTCGGCGTGCTGGATGAAGGACGTGGGGCCCACGATCCAGCCCGCGCGCCAGCCCGTCATCGCATGCGTCTTCGACAGGCTCGCGACCGTCACGACGTGGTCGGGCGCGCAGGCACCGAGGCTCGGTACGCGTCCGCCCTCCGCGAGTCCCGCGTAGACCTCGTCGGACACGATCCACAGGTCGTGGCGGCGTGCGATCGCGGCCAGGGCCTCGACCTCCGCCGCATCCAGGATCACGCCGCTGGGGTTGTTGGGGGTCGCGACGAAGATCGCACGGGTGCGCGGCGTGATCGCCGCCTCCAGCGCCTCGAGATCGGCGTGGAACCCGTGCGCGGCCGGCATGCCGACCCGGACCAGCGCCGCGCCCGAGGCGCGGATCGTCGCCGGGTAGGTCGCGTACATCGGGTCGAGCGCGATGACCTCCTCGCCAGGCCCCGCGAGGCACAGCGAGGCGACGAACAGCCCGTTCTGCGTCCCGGACAGCACGATGACGTTCTCGGCGCTCACCGCCTGACCGGTGCGCGCGGCATGGCGGGCCGCGATCGCGGCCCGCAATGCCGGACGGCCGGCGCTCTCGGTGTAGTGCGTGTCGCCGGCCCGCAGGCTCTCGACCGCGGCCTTGACGACCGGCTCCGGCGTATCGAGGTCGGGGTCGCCGACGCTGAGTACGATGACGTCGCGCCCGGCAGCGGCGGCCTGGCGGGCCTCCCAATGCAGGGCCCACGGGTCGGTGCCGTCGTGCGCGACCCGGCCGACGAACGGTGCGAACCGCGGGCTCATTCGAATACCTCGGCGCGAACCTCGAGCACCACGACCTGGCGGCGGGCGCGGAACTGCGCCAGCGCCGCCGTGAGCGCCGGCAGCGAATCGACCACGCAGTGGCCGTAGCCATAGGCGCGGGCGATGTGCGCGAAGTCCGGCGGGCGCACGTCGACGCCCTCGGGCTCGATGTCGACGGCGATCATGGAATGGCGGATCTCGCGGTAGCCGCTGTTGTTCCAGACGACGATCGCGGTCCAGGCGTCGACGTCGCGCGGCACCGCGAGTTCGCCGAGGCTGAACTGGATCCCGCCGTCGCCGGTCAGGCACACGACCGGCCGGTCGGGGGCGGCGAGCCCGGCGCCGGTGGAGGCTGGCAGGGCGTAGCCGAGCGTGCCGTAGCCGGTCGCGCTGTTGAACCAGGATCCGGGCCGCTGCGCGGCGAAGCCGAGATTGCCGGCGTAGACCGGCTGGGTCGAGTCGCCGACCAGGATCGCCTCCGGCAGCGCGTCGCGGATCACCTCGAGGAAGCCGATTTCGCGCCGGTAGGCCGGCGACAGCGCGGCGAGCGCGCCATTGCAGGCCTGCGCCGCGCGCGCAGTGCCGCGCTCGGGCCGCGGCGCCCCGAGGTCGTGGGCGAGCAGCGCCGCGACGGTTGCCCGCGCGTCGCCCAGCATGGCGAGCTCGGGCCGCGCATTGCGCTTCATCTGTGCCGCGTCGAGGTCGATCCGGATCAGGTGGTGGGGCTGCGGGAAGTCGCTGACCGAGTACATGTCGTAGTCGGTCGGGCCGAGCTCGGTGCCGACGGCGAGCACGACGTCGGCGCCGGCCACCAGCGCGCGCACCGGATCGAGCGAGGGGCTCATCGGCACCGCCAGCGGGTGCCCGGGCGGCAGCAGCCCACGGGCGTTGACGGTCATGACGACCGGCGCACCGAGCGTCTCGGCGAGGCGCGCGAGCTCGGCCGCGGCGCGATGGGCACCGTCTACCTGGGCCGCGATCCGCGCATCAACCGGGTGGTGGCGGTCAAGGCGATCCCGATCGTCGAGGAATTCTCGGAGGCCGAGCTCGCCGAGGCGCGGGCGCGGTTCTTCCGCGAGGCGGAGATGGCCGGGCGGCTGCGCCACCCGGGCATCGTGACGGTCTACGACGCCGGCGAGGACGGCGGCATCGCCTGGATCGCGATGGAGTTCCTGCAGGGGGAGATGCTGTCCCAGTACACGGTCCCGGAGCGGCTGCTGCCGCCGGCCACCGTGCTTGAGGTCGTGGCGCGCGTCGCCGACGCCCTCGACTACGCCCACTCCCAGGACGTGGTCCACCGCGACATCAAGCCCGCCAACGTCGTCTTCGACCCGGCCACGCGCCAGATCAAGATCACGGACTTCGGGATCGCCCGGCTGACCAATACCAGCGCCACTCGCAGCGGCATCGTCCTCGGTACGCCCTCGTTCATGGCCCCGGAGCAGCTCGAGGGCCGGAATGTGACTGGACGCTCGGACTTGTTCGCGCTCGGTGTTACCTTATTCCAGCTCTTGGCGGGGCAGCTGCCCTTCCGGGCCGACTCGATGACCGGACTCATGTACAAAATCGCGAACTCGCAGCACCCGCCCCTTAAGACGATCCGGCCCGACCTGCCTCCCTGCGTCACCTCGATCATCGACCGGTCGCTGCAGAAGGACCCTGCGCAGCGCTACGCGACCGGCGCCGAGATGGCCAAGGCCCTGCGGGCCTGCGCGCGTTCGCTGGCGGCCTGACGCCCGTGCGCAACAAGCTCAAGAGCGTGCTGCTGACCGACACCGGCCGGATCCGCGAGCACAACGAGGACATGATCGGCGCCGAGCTCGACATCGGCCTGTTCGTGCTCGCGGACGGGATGGGCGGCTACAACGCCGGCGAGGTCGCGAGCGGCATCGCGGTCAAGACCATCCTCAACCTGGTGCGCGAGGCCTACCAGGTGCAGGACCTGGAGGGCGTCGACCGCGCCACCGGGCTGATGCGCCCGAGCATCATCCTGCGCGACGCGATCCTGCGCGCGAACAAGATCATCCACCAGACCTCCAAGACCCAGCCGCAGTGCGAAGGCATGGGCACGACCGTGGTCGCGGCGCTCTTCTACGACGACCGGGTGATCAGCGCGCACGTCGGCGACTCGCGGATGTACCGGCTGCGGGGCGACCGCTTCGAGCAGCTGACCATGGACCACTCGCTGCTGCAGGAACTCGTCGACCGTGGCTTCTACTCCCAGGAGGAGGCGGCCCGCTCGACCAACAAGAACTACGTCACGCGCGCGCTCGGGGTCGAGCCGACCGTCGAGGTCGACGTGCGCGAGCACCCGGTGCTCAAGGGCGACCATTACGTCCTCTGCTCCGACGGCCTGTCGGACATGGTTGAGGACGAAGATATTCACTTAACAATCAGTACGTTCAGTGATAATCTTGAGACTATTGCTAAGCAGCTGGTGCAGCTGTCGAACGAGCACGGCGGGCGCGACAACATCTCGGTAATCATGACGCAGGTCATTGACTCGTTCCCGGCCCGGCGCGGCATACTTGACAAAATATTGGGCTGGTTTGGCTGACGCACGAAGGAAGCGAGGCTCATGGCTAGACTGATTCTCAGCCTGGACAGCCAGGTGCTGGCCGAATACAACATGAACAAGGAGCGGTACACGATCGGCCGGCTCCCCGACAACGACGTGCGCATCGACAATCCCGCCGTCAGCGGCCACCACGCGCTGATCATCAACATCCTCAACGACTCGTTCCTCGAGGACCTGAACAGCACCAACGGCACGTACGTCAACGGCAAGCTGATCAAGAAGCACGCGCTGCAGCACGGCGACGTGATCACCTGCGGCCACCACCAGCTGCGCTTCGTCGACAGTCAGGCCAGCGAGAACGAGCCGGACGAGTTCGAGAAGACGATGGTGATCCAGCCCTCGGCGGCGATCGAGGAGCGGGTGCGCGCCACCAAGGCCGAGCCGGCGCCGCCGCCGAAGGCCGCCCCGTCGATCCGCGCCAACGGCGAGGCGGCGCCGACGAACGCCGTCGCCCCGCCCAAGGCCAAGCTGCAGGTGCTCTCCGGCGCCTTCGCCGGCCGCGAGCTCGAGCTCGTCAAGGCGCTCACGACGCTTGGCCGCCCGGGCGTGCAGGTCGCGGCCATCACGCGCCGCGCCGACGGCTTCTACCTCGTCCACGTCGACAGCGGCACGCCGGATGACTTCCCGCACGTCAACGGCTCGCCGATCGGACCGGCCGCGCGACGCCTGCAGGACAACGACGTCATCACGCTGGCCGGCGTCAAGATGGGCTTCTTCACGGGCTGAGGCCCTGGCCAGGCGACACTACTACTCCGGCCGCGATTTCCGGCGCGCGCTCACCATCGAGGAGCTGCGCCGGGTCGCGGCGCGGCGTGTCCCGAACTTCGCCTTCGAGTACGTCGAGGGCGGCGCCGAGGACGAGCTCGCCCTCGCCCGCAACCGTACCGCCTTCGACCGCTGGCGCTTCGTGCCGCGGACCCTGGTCAACACCGAGGGCCGGCACGCGCGCACCTCGATCTTCGGCCGCGAAATCGCGCTGCCGGTGGTGATCGCCCCCACCGGCGTCAACGGCATGCTGACGCGCGACGCCGACCTCAAGCTCGCGCGCGCCGCGGCCCGCGCCGGCATCCCGTTCACCCTGAGCACCGTCTCCAATGCGCGCCCGGATACGGTGGCGCGCGAGGCCGGCGGGCGGCTGTGGATGCAGCTGTACTGGTTCCGCGACCCGGCAATCGCCGCCGACGTGGTGCGCCGCGCGGACGCGGCCGGCTACGAGGCGCTGGTGTTCACGACCGACGCCAACGTCTTCGGCCACCGTGAGTGGGACAAGCGCAGCTACCGGGGCCCGGGCCAGCTGACGCTGCGCAGCGTCCTCGACGTCGCACGCCACCCGCGCTGGATCGCCGACGTGATGCTGCCGCGCGGCCTGCCGCGCTTCGTCAACGTCGCCGACTTCTTCCCGCCCGAGGCGCGCAGCGCCCGGGCCGGGGTCACGCGCATCCCGGCGCTGTTCGCCCCGACCATCGACTGGGACGACGTCGCCCGGCTGCGCGACACCTGGAAGCGCAAGCTCCTGATCAAAGGCGTGCTCGATCCGGCCGACGTCGAGCGCGCGGCGCGCCTCGGCTGCGACGGCGTGGTGCTGTCCAACCACGGCGGCCGGCAGCTCGACGCCTGCGTCGCCGCCATCGAGGTGCTGCCGGAGATCGCGCGCGCCTTCGGTGACCGGCTGACGATCCTGGTCGACGGCGGCATCCGCCGCGGCTCAGACATCGCCAAGGCCGTGGCGCTCGGCGCCCACGCCGTCATGGTCGCACGCGCCACGCTCTACGGCGTCGCCGCCGGCGGCGAGGACGGCGCGAGCCATGCGCTCGGCATCCTCGCGAGCGAGCTCGACCGCGTGCTCGGCCAGCTCGGCTGCCGCTCGGTCGCCGAGCTCACGCCCGCGCTGCTGCGCGAGGGGCAGCCGACGCCCGCGGGGGTGTCGGCGCGGGTCTAACGCCCGCGCCGCCGCGATCCGAAGGAGCGTGTCCCGGATCCGCGGCCGCCGGAGCCGCCGCCGGAGCTTCCGTAGGCACCATGCGATGCCGTGCCCGGACGCGCCTGGCCCCCGCCCCCGTGTCCGCCGCCGCCGCCGCCGTGACTGCGGCCCTGCCCGCCGCGCGCCGCCTGCTTGGCGTGCGAGCGGCCACGATCCGCGGCCTTCTGGGCGCGCATCGCGGCCAGCCGCTCGGCCAGCGGGATCTCGAGCTTGCCCTCAGGCCGGGCGTCGTAGTCGAAGTCCGGCACCTGCACGCGCGGCAGGCGCTTGCCCAGCACCTTTTCGATCGCGTTGATCTCGGCTTCCTCGTCGCGCGCCACGAACGTGAACGCATCGCCCACCGCCTCGGCACGGCCGGTGCGGCCGATGCGGTGGATGTAGTCGGCGGGCACCAGCGGCACGTCGAAGTTGACGACGTGGCCGAGCGCCTCGACGTCGATGCCGCGGGCGGCGATGTCGGTGGCGACCAGCACGCGCAGCCGGCCGGACTTGAAGTTGGCGAGCGCGGCGGTGCGCTGCGCCTGCGAGCGGTTGCCGTGGATGCGGTCGGCGGCGACGCCGCGCTTGACCAGGAACTCGCACAGCCGGTTGGCGCGGTGCTTGGTGCGCGTGAACACCAGCGCCTCGCGCATGTCGCCGCGCTCGAGCAGCGTCAGCAGCAGCTGCGACTTGAGCTCCTGCGGCACCGGGTACAGCGCCTGGGTGATACCCACCGCGGGGCGCGACTCGCGCTCGAGGTTGATCGTGGCCGGGTCGTGCAGCATCTCGCGCGTCAGCTGCAGGATCGGCGCCGGCATCGTGGCGCTGAAGAACAGCGTCTGGCGCTTGGCCGGCAGGTGCTTGAGCACGCGGCGGATGTCCGGCAGGAAGCCCATGTCCAGCATCCGGTCGGCCTCGTCGAGCACCAGCACCTCGAGCGCGTCGAAGCGCGCATAGGGCTCCCGCAGGTGGTCGAGCAGGCGTCCCGGGCAGGCGACGATGACGTCGACGCCGCTGCGCAGCGCATGCTCCTGCGGCCCCATGCCCACGCCGCCGAAGATCGCCGCGCCGGTCACCGGCGTGTGCACCGCGAGGTCCTGGAAGTCCTCGAGGATCTGCGCCGCGAGCTCGCGCGTCGGTGCGAGCACGAGCGCGCGCGTCTTGCCGCGCGGCTTGCCCATCAGGCGCTCGAGGATCGGCAGCGCGAAGGCCGCGGTCTTACCGCTGCCGGTCGCGGCACAGGCGAGCACGTCGCGGCCCGCGAGCCCCGGCGGGATGGCGTCCATCTGGATCGCCGTCGGTCGCGTGAAGCCGAGCTCCTTGATCGCGGAGAGCAGGCTCGGGTGCAGCTTGAGGTCGGCGAACGTCATCGGTGCTCCAAAAAAACGACGCCCGGCGCGGGCCGGGCGTCGGGAGTCTACTCCGATCGGCGCTCCGGCGCGCGCCGGATCAGACCCGCCGCAGCCAGCCGTAGCGGTCCAGCGCCGTGCCCTGCTGGATCGCGACCAGCGCCGCGCGCAGCTTCTGCGTCTCGGGGCCGACGCCGCCGCCGCCGACGCGCTGCTCGACGCCACCCTTACGGATCAGCGTGCCGACGCCGGCGAGCACGGCCGCCGTGCCCGACAGCGCGGCCTCGCCGTCCCGCGCCCACGCCAGCATCTCCTCGACCGTGAACACCCGCTCCTCGACCGCGTAGCCGAGATCGCGCGCCATCGTCAGCAGCGAGTCGCGCGTCACGCCGTGCAGGAACGTCGAGTCGAGGGCGCGGGTCACGATCCGCCCCGGGCGGATCAGCAGGAAGTTGGCGGCGCCGGTCTCCTGCACCTCGCCGTGCGGGCAGAACAGCACCTGGTCGACCTGGAACTGGCGCCGCGCCGCCAGCGTCGGGCCGAGCGCCGCGGCGTAGTTGCCGCCGGTCTTGACGACGCCGAGGTGCGAGGCGCAGCGCGTCGCCTCCTCCTCGACGTAGATGCGGAGCGGCTTGGCGCCACCCGCGAAGTAGTCCCACACCGGGCTCGCGAGCACGATCAGGCACGCCTCGTTGGCCGGGGTCGCGGCGGCGCCGATGTTCGGCATGGTGCCGAACAGCAGCGGACGCAGGTACAGCGCGCCCGGCGCGTCGGGCACCGCCGCCCGGCAGCGGTCGATGACCGCGAGCACCATCTCGGCGACCTGCGCGGCGTCGGGCTCGGGCAGCACCAGGCTGCGCGCGCTCTGGCGCAGCCGCTCGATGTGCCGGTCCATCCGGAACACGTGCACGCTGCCGTCGGCCCACTTGTAGGCCTTGAAGCCCTCGAAGCACTCGCTGGCGTAGTGCAGCGCGTGCGCGGCCGGGTGGATCTCGATCGGGCCGACGGCGCGCAGCGAGTGCGGGCTCCAGCGCCCGTCCTTGAAGGTGGCGATGGCCATCACGTCGGTGAGGATGCTGCCGAACGGCGCGTTCTGCGGGGTCATGCTGGTCATGGGCGGGTCCTGGGCGGGTTCAGTCGTCGATGAAGATCGTCGCGGGATGCTCGAGGCGCTCCTTGAGCGCCTGGATCATCGCCGCGGCGTCGAAGCCGTCCACGAAGCGATGGTCGAACGAGGACGACAGGTTCATGATCCGGCGCACCGCGATCGCGCCGCCGATCACCACCGGGCGCTCGACGGCCTTGTTGACGCCGATGATCGCGACCTCGGGGGCGTTGATCACCGGGGTCGAGGCGATGCCGCCGAGCTTGCCGAGGCTCGTGACGGTGATGGTCGAGCCGGCGAGCTCGGCGCGCGAGGCCTTGCCGGTCCGCGCCGCCTCGGTGACGCGGCGAATCTCGGCGGAGAGCGCGCCGAGCGCGAGGCTCTCGGCGTGGCGCACGACCGGCACCTTGAGCCCGTCCGGCGTCTGCGTGGCGACGCCGACGTGCACCGCGGCGTGCCGCAGGATCAGGTTGCGCTCCGCGTCGTGGAGCGCGTTGCACTGCGGGAACGACTCGAGCACGCGCGTCAGCGCCGCGATCAGGAACGGCAGATAGGTGTAGCCGGGCGCGCCCTTGGGCAGGCGCGCGTTGAGGTGGACGCGCAGCGACTCGAGCTCCGTGACGTCGACCTCCTCCACGTAGGAGAAGTGCGGGATCGTGC
>JAFEDP010000379.1 GCA_018241545.1 Pseudomonadota bacterium | reverse complement strand
CGCGAGCGGCGCCGCCCGGCGCGTCCGCCGCGCGGCGCGCCTCGAGGCCGGCGAAGTCGAAGAGCGCGGGGTCGGCGAGCTGCGACGGCGCGACGTTCCTGAGCGCGGCGAAGATCGACTCGACGCGGTGCGGGTGCTCGCGCTCCCAGTCGGCGAGCATGCGCCCGATCGCCTCGCGCTGCAGGTTCGCCTGCGAGCCGCACAGCGTGCACGGGATCAGCGGGAAGCGCCGCGCACGGGCGTAGCGCGCGATCAGGCGCTCCGGCACGTAGGCGAGCGGCCGGATCACGATGTGGCGGCCGTCGTCCGACAGCAGCTTCGGCGGCATCGCCTTGAGCTTGCCGCCGTGGAAGAGGTTCAGGAACAGCGTCTCGACGATGTCCTCGCGGTGGTGGCCGAGGGCGATCTTGGTGCAGCCGTGCTCGGCCGCGTAGCGGTACAGCGCGCCGCGGCGCAGCCGCGAGCACAGGCCGCACATCGTGCGGCCCTCCGGGATCACGCGCTTGACCACCGAGTAGGTGTCCTGCTCGATGATCGCGAACGGCACGCCGAGCGCACCGAGGTAGTCCGGCAGCACGTGCGCCGGGAAGCCGGGCTGCTTCTGGTCGAGGTTGACCGCCACGAGCTCGAAGCGCACCGGCGCCGAGCGCTTGAGCGACAGCAGCAGGTCGAGCAGCGTGTAGGAGTCCTTGCCCCCGGACAGGCACACCATGACCTTGTCGCCGT
Source organism: Pseudomonadota bacterium (assembly GCA_018241545.1). Classification (GTDB taxonomy): domain Bacteria; phylum Pseudomonadota; class Gammaproteobacteria; order Steroidobacterales; family Steroidobacteraceae; genus CAIKZZ01. The sequence continues at coordinate 2,662 of JAFEDP010000379.1, read as the reverse complement.
CCTGGATCATGGCGTAGTCGTCGATGGCCTTGCCGACCAGGCCGCGCAGCTCCGCCTGCAGGCGCTTGAAGCTGCGCGACGGGCGCGCGGCCGCGCGCGGCACCGACGGCGCCGGCAGCGGGACCTCGACGGGGTCGGTCGCCACGGCGGCCTCCTCAGCGCGGCTCGAGGTACTTCGACTCGAGGTAGCGCAGCGCCGGCGCCGCCGACAGCGGCCGGCCGGAGGCCTCCTTGACGAGGTCCTGCACCGTCATCTTGGCGCCCGCGCCGTGCACGCGCTCGCGCAGCCACTCGAACAGCCCGCCGAAGTTGCCGGCGGCGATCTCCGCGTCGAGGCCCTCGCGGTCCGCGCGCAGCCGCTCCCACAGCTGCATCGCGATCAGCGCGCCGAGCGCGTAGGCCGGGAAGTAGCCGAACTGGCCGACCGCCCAGTGGATGTCCTGCAGGCAGCCCTCGGTGTCGTTCGCCGGCCGCAGGCCGAGGCGGGCGGCGGCCTTCTCGTTCCACGCCTCGGGCAGCTGCTCGACCTTGAGCTCGCCGGCGAGCAGGTCCTTCTCGATCTCGTAGCGCAGCAGGATGTGCGCCGGGTACGTCAGCTCGTCGGCCTCGGCGCGGATCAGGCCGCGGTGCACGCGGTTCAGGTGCCGGTACAGGTTCTCGGCCTCCCACTCCGGGCCGGACACGCCGAGGTGCTTCTCGAGCAGCGGCTTCAGGTAGCTCAGGAACGGGCGGCTGCGGCCCAGCATCATCTCGATCAGCAGCGACTGGCTCTCCTCGAGCGCCATGCCGCGGTTGCGCCCGACCGGCTGGTCGCGCCAGGCCTGCGGCAGGCCGAGGTCGTACATCGCATGGCCGGTCTCGTGCATCGCGCCGAGCAGGCCCTGGAACACGTCGCCGGGCTCGAAGCGCGCGGTGATGCGGATGTCGCCGGCCATGCCCTCGGTGAACGGGTGCTCGCTCTCGTCGAGGCGGCCGCGATCGAACGGGAAGCCGACGGCCTTCATCACCTCGGTGCACAGCGCGCGCTGCCGGGCCGCCGCGAACTTGCCGGTCGGGGCCAGCGCCGGCGTCGCCGACTGCAGCGCCACCGCCTCCTTGACGAGCGTCGGCAGGCGGCGCGCGACGGCCTTGAAGAGGCTGTCGATCTCCTCGGTGCGCACCCCGGGGCTGAACTCGTCGACCAGCGCGTCGTAGGGCCCGAGGCCGAGATGCTGGCCGAGCAGCGCCGCGCGGTCGCGGATCAGCGCCACGACCTCGGCGAGGTGCGGGGCGTAGTCGGCGTAGCGGCCCGTGCGGCGCGCCTCGAGCCAGTACATCTCGGCGCGCGCGGTCGCCTTGGCGAGCCGTGAGACGAGCGCATTCGGGGTCGCGATCGCGTGGTCGCGCTCGCGGCGCATCTCGCGCAGGTTCGCGAGCTGCCAGTCCTCGAGCCCCTGGGCGTTGGCCTGGGCGCGCTCGATCAGCCGCGACACCTTGGGCGAGGTCAGAAGCGCGTGGCACTCGGTCTCGAGCGCCGCGAGCTGCTCGCCACGCACCTCGGCGCTGCCGCGCGGCATCATGACGGCCGCGTCCCAGCGCAGCACCGCGAGGGCGCCGCGAAAGGCGTGCAGGCGACGAAACTCCTGCTCGAGCTGCTCGTAGGGCGTGGCGGCCATGGTTCCTTCGGGACCCGCCGCTGCGACGCTGGCGTGTTGGCGCCCCCGCCGTGAGGGGGGCTCAGGTCGTCGCAGGGGGTGGTCGGACGGTCTTCATTCTACCAGCGGGGCCGCCCCGCCCCCCGGGCGTAACCACTTAAGTGATTGTTTTATATTAATAAAGATTGGCGCGGCGGTGGTTGACAGCGGCCGGCGGGCGCCCGCCCGGCGGGGGTCGCGGGGCTCAGAAGTAGAGCCGCGCGATCGTCTCGGCGACGCAGGCCGGGCGGCTGTGGCCCTCGATCTCGACGCTGATCTCCTCGGTCAGCTGCAGCCCGCCCTTGAAGTCCTCGACCGACTTCAGCCGGGCGCGGCCCCGGACCCGGGCGCCGGCGGTGACCGCGTTGGTGAAGCGCACGTGGTTGAGGCCGTAGTTGACGATCCGGCGCACGCCCGGGAAGCGCTCGGCGCCGCCGTCGCCCACGCCGCGCAGCACCGGCAGCAGCGACAGGGTCAGGAAGCCGTGCGCCACCGTCTTCTTCCACGGCGACTCGCGGGCCGCGCGCTCGGGATCCGTGTGGATCCACTGGAAGTCGCCGGTGGCCGAGGCGAAGGCGTCGATGCGCGACTGGGAGATCTCGACCCAGTCGCTGACGTGCACCTCCTGGCCGACCTCGGCCATCAGGGCTGCGCGCGTGGCCTCGAGCGTCATGCGGTGCGTCCGATCCCGACCCGGGGCGGCGGATGATAGCGGAGTCGCGCCGGCACGACGCTTAGCGCCGCCCCAGCCAGGCGGCGATCGCCGCCGCGACCGCGGGCGCGCGCCGGCTGACGTAGATGCCGATGTGGCCGCCGTCGAAGGCGAGTTCCTCGTAGTCGCGGCTGCCGACGAGCCCGCCGAGGGCCCGCGACGCCGACGGCGGCACGAGGTGGTCCTCGGTCGCGTAGACGTTGAGCACCGGCATCGTCACGCGCTTGAGCTCGACGGCGCGCTCGCCGATGCGCGCCGTGCCGCGGACAAAGCCGTT
>JAFEDP010000378.1 GCA_018241545.1 Pseudomonadota bacterium | reverse complement strand
GTGTCGTCGACGACGATCTGCGCGATCGGCACCGGCAGGCGGCGCGCGACGACGGCGCCGGCCGCGCCGCGCGCGGCGGCGGCGGCCACGAAGTCGTGGCCGTCGAAGCTCGGACCGCCGAGCGCGACGAACAGCTCGCCCGCGGCGATCGTGCGCGAGTCGGTCGACACCGCGGCGAAGCTGGCATCGTCGCCGTGCAGCTGGCCGCGCATGGCGCCGGCGAAGTGCGACAGCGCGCGCCTCACCGGGCCTCCCCGGCCAGCGCGCGCGCCACGTCGCGGTCGCTGTAGGCACGCCGCTCGCGGCCGTAGATCTGGTAGTCCTCGTGGCCCTTGCCGGCGACCAGGATGACGTCGCCCGGACGCGCCGCCGCGGCGGCGCCGCGGATCGCCGCGGCGCGGTCGCGCTCGACGTGCGCCGGCACCCGGCCGGCGAGCGCCGCCGTGATCATGGCGACGATGCGCTCCGGGTCCTCCGTGCGCGGGTTGTCGTCGGTGATGACGAGGCGATCCGCGCCGGCCTCGGCCGCGGCCGCCATCAGCGGGCGCTTGCCGGTGTCGCGGTCGCCGCCGCAGCCGAACACGCACCACAGCGTGCCGCGGGCATGCGGCCGCAGCGCCGCGAGCGCCTTGGCGAGCGCGTCGGGCGAGTGCGCGTAGTCGACCACGAGCGTCGGGCCGCCGCGGCCGAGCTCGAAGGTCTCGAGCCGTCCGGGCGGCGCGCCCGCGCCCGCGAGCGCCTCCTCGGCCTCGCCGAGCGGCACCCCGGCGGCCAGCAGCAGCCCGAGCACCACGACCAGGTTCTCGGCGTTGAACGCGCCGATCAGGCGCGAGCGCAGGTGGAACGGCCCGGCGTGGGTCGCGCCGCGCAGCTCGAGGCCGGCGCCGCTGCACTCGACCGTGGTCGCGTAGACGTGCCGGCCGGCGGCGGGCGGCGCGCCCTGCGCCGCGACCGCGGTCAGCTCGACGCCGGGCGGCAGCCGCCCGGCGAGCTCGCGCCCGTACGGATCGCCCACGTTCACCACGGCGTGCTCGGCACCGCGCGCGCGGAACAGGCGCTCCTTCGCGGCGCCGTACGCGGCCATCGTGCCGTGGTAGTCGAGGTGGTCGCGCGTCAGGTTCGTGAACGCGCCGAGTGGCAGGCGCACGCCGGCGACCCGTTCCTGGTCGAGCGCGTGCGAGGAGACCTCCATGGCGATGTGGCGGGCGCCGGCGTCGACCAGCGCGCGCAGCGTGCGGTGCGCGGCCACCACGTCCACCGTCGTGTGGCTGGTCGGCTCCACGGCCGGCGGCCGGCCCTGGCCGAGCGTGCCCATGTAGGCGCCGTCGGCGCCGCGGCACACCGCGTACAGCCAGGCGCAGGTGGTCTTGCCGTTGGTGCCGGTGATGCCGGCGACCTCGGCGTCGCACGACGGCTCGCCGTAGAAGCGGTCGGCGACGTCGCCGAGCTCGGGCCGCAGGCCCGGCACCGAGACCTCGACGACCGACGGCGGCAGCGGCGGCAGCGACCGGCCCTCGGTCGGATCCCACAGCACGGCGATCGCGCCGCGCGCGACGGCGTCGGCGGCGTGGTCGAGGCCATGCGTGCTGCGCCCGGCGAGCGCCACGAAGGCATCGCCCGGCTGCACCTCGCGGCTGTCGAGGCGCAGGTCGCGGACCGCAAGGCGCGGGGCCGACACGAGCCCCGCCAGCAGCCAGGCGAGCTCGACGCCGTCGTGGACCGGAGCCGGCGCCATCATCGCGGCGCCACCTGGACGAGCGTCGCGGACGGCACGTTGCTCAGGTCGTCGGGCGGCACCGCCAGCAGGCGCAGCGCGCCCGCCATGACCGCCGAGAACACCGGCGCCGCGACGTCGCCGCCGTGGTACTTGCCGCCGCTCGGCTCGTCCATCACGACGACCGCGGCGAGGCGCGGCGCACCGGCCGGGACCACGCCGCCGAAGACCGCCATGTACTTGTCGGTGGAATAGCCGCCGTTGACCGACTTCCAGGCCGTGCCGGTCTTGCCGGAGATCCGGTAGCCACGCACGGCCGCGCGCGTGCCGGTGCCGCTCGTGACCACCGTCTCGAGCAGGTGGATGAGGTCGCGGCACACCTGCGGGTCGAGCACCTGCTCGCCGGCCACCGGCCCGTCGACGCGGCGGAACGTCAGCGGCCGGTGCACGCCGAGCGCGCCGAGCGTCGCGTACGCCTGCGCGAGCTGCAGCGGCGTCACCGACAGGCCGTAGCCGTGCGCGAGCGTCGCGACGGTGAGGTCGCGCCAGTGCGAGTAGTGGGTCAGGAGCCCGGCCGACTCGCCCGGGAAGCCGGTCGCCGTGACCTGGCCGAAGCCGAGCCCGGTCAGCGTGCTGTAGATCTGCGCCTTGTCGAGCGCCAGGGCGATGTGCGCCATGCCGACGTTCGAGGACTTGGCAAGGATGGTGGCGATGTCGACCGCGCCGAGGTTGTGCTCGTCCTCGAACACCTTGATGCCGACCTTGATGAAGCCGGGGTTGGTGTCGATGACCGAGTTGGGCTTGAACCGGCCGGAGGCGAGGCCCGCGGCGACGAAGAACGGCTTGACCGAGGAGCCCGGCTCGAAGATGTCGGTGGCGGCGCGGTTGCGGTAGCGGGCGACGTCGAGCTGGGTGCGGTCGTTGGGGTTGAACGACGGCTGGTTGACCATCGCCAGCACCTCGCCGGTGCGCACGTCGATGACCACCACCGAGCCGGCCCGCGCCTGGTACTCGTGGATCGCGCTCTTGAGCTCGCGGTAGGCGAGGTACTGGATGCGCAGGTCGATGCTGGTCAGCAGGTCCTCGCCGGGGCGCGGCGGGCGGATGCTGTCGACGTTCTCGACGAAGCGGCCGTAGCGGTCCTGCACCACGCGCTTGAGCCCGTCCTCGCCGGCGAGCTTCTGGTCGTAGCCGAGCTCGAGGCCCTCCTGGCCGGCGTCGCCCTCGCCGGTGAACCCGAGCAGGTGGCCGGTCACCTCGCCGCCCGGGTAGAAGCGGCGGTACTCGCGCGTCAGGTTCACGCCCGGGACGTGCAGCCCCTTGATGCGCTCGGCCTCGTCCGGCTGCAGCTGCTTGGCGAGCACGAGGTACTGCGAGTCGAGGTTGGAGCTCACGCGCCGCGTGAGCCAGTCGGTGTCGCGCGACAGCGCCTTGGCGAGGCGCGGCAGCTGGTCGGCCGCGCCGGCGAGCTCGGAGGGGTTGGCCCACACGGTGTCGACGGGCGTCGAGACCGCGAGCGGCTCGCCGAAGCGGTCGAGGATCTGGCCGCGGTGCGCCGGGATCTTGGCGACGCGCATGAAGCGCTCGGCGCCCTGCTCCACCAGCCACGGCGCCTTGTAGACCTGCAGGTTGATCGCGCGGCCGACGATCGCGACCGCGAGCGCCGCGAGCACGCCG
>JAFEDP010000377.1 GCA_018241545.1 Pseudomonadota bacterium | reverse complement strand
GCCCGACAGGAACCCCATCGGCGTCACCAGCAGCGTGAAGTAGTAGGTGAAGAAGTCGTAGCCGCGGGCCAGCGTCGTCATGATGAGCGCCACCCCGGCGAAGCACAGGCCGACGACGAACAGCACCGGCACGACCGCGAGCGGCGCCGGACCGCGCGCGATGCCGAAGCCGTACATCACCACCAGGATCGCGGTCCCCGACAGGGTCGCCTTGAGCGCGGCCCACAGCCACTCGCCGACGACCACGTCGCTGATGGTCATCGGCGCGTGCAGGATGCCCTCCCACGTGCGCTGCACCTTGAGGCGCGAGAAGGCCGAGTACAGCGCCTCGGCCGAGGCGCTGTTCAGCGTCGAATAGCACAGCATGCCGCCGGCGAGGAAGGTGCTGTACGGGCGGCCGTCGATCCGTCCGACCAGCGCGCCGAGGCCGAAGCCGAGGCCGAGCAGGTAGATCAGCGGGTCGGCGAGGTTCGCGATCAGCGACGGTATCAGCAGCTTGCGCCAGACGAGGAAGTTGCGCTCGACCAGGTACAGGAAGCGGCGGCTCATGCTCAGTCCCGGATGTCGCGGCCGGTCAGCTTGATGAACACGTCCTCGAGGTTGGCCGCGCGTCGCAGCACCTTGAGGCCCGGCTCCGCGCGCGTCAGCGCGAGCAGCGGCGCCGGGTCGTGCATGTAGCAGAAGGCCGTCTCGCCGGTGACCTCGATGCGCTCGACGGCCGCACGCGCGCGGTCCGCCGCCCACTCGGCGACGCCCTCGCCGTAGACCTCGACGACGACCGGCTCGATCAGCGTCTCGATCAGGCCGCGCGGCGTGTCGTGGGCGATGATCGAGCCCTCGTCCATGACGCACAGCCGGTTGCAGAGGCGCTCGGCCTCGTCCATGAAGTGCGTGGTCAGGATCAGCGTCTTGCCGCCGGCCACCAGCCGCTTGAGCCCGTCCCAGATCAGGTGCCGGGCCTGCGGGTCGAGCCCGGTGGTCGGCTCGTCGAGGAACAGGATATCCGGGTCGTTGATCAGCGCCCGCGCCAGCGTCAGGCGCCGCTTCATGCCCCCGGACAGCTGATCGATGCGCGCCGCCGCGCGGTCGGCGAGCCCGGCGAACTCGAGCAGCCGCGGCACCCGCTCGCGCGCCACCCGCTTGGGGATGTCGAAGTAGCGCGCGAACATCACCAGGTTCTCGGTGACCGTGAAGTCCGGGTCGAGGTTGTCGAACTGGGGCACGACGCCGACCCGGTAGCGCGCCTCGCGCGCCGCCTGCGGCACCGGCAGCCCGCCGAGCTCGACCGTGCCGCCGTCCGCGTGGGTGAGCCCGAGGCAGCAGCGCAGCGTCGTGGTCTTGCCGGCGCCGTTCGGCCCCAGGATCCCGAAGCATTCGCCGCGGCGCACGCTGAAGTGCAGGTCGCGCACGACCTCGCGGCCGCCGTAGACCTTGCGCAGGCCGGCGACGCGCAGCATGGGCGGCGCGCCGCCGTCGGCCGGCGCGGCGACGAGCGGATCGGCGGCGGTCATCGACGGGGGCCGCGGCGCGGCAGGCCGGCGGGCGACGCGGTCGGGGTCGGCATGGACGGGCGCGACGACTGGGACGGGTGAACACGGTAGCGGAAGCCGGCGCACCCCGGAAGGCCCCCGCCCGGGCGCGCCGGCGGGGCCGCGGCGAACCGGCGCGACCGGGGCGGGGCGGCAGGGTATCCTTGCGGTCCGCATGCTCTCCGCGAAAGTCCGCCTGTCCGCGCTCCTGATCGCGCTCGCCTTCGCGCTGGTGACCGTCGGCACGTGGGCCTGGTTCAACCGCCCGGAGAGCGAGCCGGAGTGGCCGAAGCGCGTCTGGGGCTTCGCGCTGTCGCCCTACCGGCCGGGCCAGGACGCGATCAAGGAGGAGTACCCGACCCGCGAGCAGATCGCCCAGGACCTCGACCTGCTGAAGGGCAAGACCCAGGCGGTGCGCACCTACACCGTCTCGGACACGATCGGCCTCGTCCCCGAGCTCGCCGCCGAGCGCGGCCTCAACGTCGCGATGGGCGTGTGGGTCGACTCGCGCCGCGAGCGCGACGAGTCCGAGCTCGACCGTGCCATCGACCTCGCGGCCAAGCACCGCAACGTCGTGCGCGTGATCGTCGGCAACGAGTCGGTGCTGCGCGGTGACCTGCCGCTGCCGGAGTTCCTCAAGCTGCTCGACAAGGCGCGCGACAAGATCGAGCAGCCGATCAGCACCGCCGAGCCCTGGCACGTCTGGCTCAAGAACCCCGAGCTCGTCGACCACGTCGACTTCATCACCGTGCACCTGCTGCCCTACTGGGAAGGCATCGACGTCCAGAAGGCGGTCGACTACTCGATCCACATGTACCGCGAGGTGCAGGCGCGCTTCCCGAACAAGCCGGTCGTGATCGGCGAGGTCGGCTGGCCGTCGAACGGCCGCACGCGCGAGAAGGCGGTGGCGACCGAGGCCAACGAGGCGCTGTTCCTGCGCCGCTTCCTCGCCTGGGCCGAGAAGGAGAAGGTCCCGTACTACATCGAGGAGGCCTTCGACCAGCCCTGGAAGGCGCAGAGCGAGGGCGGCGTCGGCGCCTACTGGGGCGTGTGGGACGCCGAGCGCCGACCCAAGTTCGAGTTCATGAAGCCGATCGTGCGCGTGCCGCAGTGGCAGATGCTGGCGGCGGTGTCGGTGGTGCTGGCGGCGGCGATGCTGTTCTGGTTCTACATGCACTCCGGCACCCTCAAGAACCGCGGCCGCAGCTTCCTCGCGGTGATCATCTACGCGACCTCGGCGCTGACCACCTGGGTCATCTACGACTACTCGCAGCAGTACCTGACGGTGACCAGCATCACGGTCGGCGTGCTGCTCTTCATCGGCATGCTCGGCGTCATCGCCGTGCTGCTCGCCGAGGCACACGAGTGGGCCGAGGCGCACTGGGTGCGGCTGCGGCGCCGGCTGCTGATCGGCCCGGCCGCGGAGGGCTCCGACGGCGGCTACCGGCCGAAGGTGTCGATCCACGTGCCGGCCTACAACGAGCCGCCGGACATGCTGATCGAGACGCTGGACGCGCTCGCGCGCCTCGACTACGCCGACTTCGAAGTGCTGGTCATCGACAACAACACCAAGGACGAGGCGGTCTGGCGCCCGGTCGAGGCGCACTGCCGCACGCTCGGGCCGCGCTTCCGGTTCTTCCACGTGAGCCCGCTGGCCGGCTTCAAGGCCGGGGCCCTCAATTTCGCGCTCCGCCACACCGCGCCCGACGCCGAGATCATCGCGGTGATCGACAGCGACTACATCGTCGCGCCGAACTGGCTCAAGGACCTCGCGCCGGTGTTCAGCGCGCCGAAAATCGCGATCGTGCAGGCGCCGCAGGACTACCGCGACGACCAGCAGAGCGCGTTCAAGGCCATGTGCCACGCCGAG
>JAFEDP010000376.1 GCA_018241545.1 Pseudomonadota bacterium | reverse complement strand
GACCTCCCGGTCACGCGCTCGGTGATGCCGCGCGACGCGGCCGCCGCGCTCTTCCGGCAGAAGGGCGAGCACTACAAGGCCGAGATCATCGCCGCGATCCCCGCCGGCGAGGACATCAGCCTGTACGGCCAGGGCGACTGGGTGGACCTGTGCCGCGGGCCGCACGTGCCCTCGACCGGCAAGCTCAAGGCCTTCAAGCTCATGAAGCTCGCCGGCGCCTATTGGCGCGGCGACTCCAAGAACGAGATGCTGCAGCGGGTCTACGGCACGGCCTGGCGCACCGAGCAGGAGCTCAAGGACTACCTGCACCGGATCGAGGAGGCCGAGAAGCGCGACCACCGCCGCCTCGGGCGCGAGCTCGACCTGTTCCACCAGCAGGAGGAGGCGGTCGGCAGCGTGTTCTGGCACCCGCCGGGCTGGACGCTGTGGCGCGAGGTCGAGCGCTACATGCGCGGCCGGCTGGAGGAGGCCGGCTACCTCGAGGTCAAGAGCCCGCAGCTCCTCGACCGCACGCTGTGGGAGAAGTCCGGGCACTGGGAGAACTACCGCGAGCTCATGTTCATCGCCGAGAGCGAGAACCGGATGCTGGCGGTCAAGCCCATGAACTGCCCGGGCCACATCCAGATCTTCAAGCAGGGCATGAAGAGCTACCGCGACCTGCCGCTCAGGCTCGCGGAGTTCGGCGCCTGCCACCGCAACGAGCCCTCGGGCGCGCTGCACGGGCTCATGCGCGTGCGCGCCTTCACCCAGGACGACGCGCACATCTTCTGCCTGCCGGAGCAGATCAACGCCGAGACCGTGGCGTTCTGCCGCCTGCTGCAGAGCGTGTACGCGGACTTCGGCTTCACCGAGGTGCGGGTCAAGTTCTCCGACCGCCCGGCGAAGCGCGCCGGCTCCGACGAGACCTGGGACCGGGCCGAGGAGGCGCTGCGCGCCGCGATCGAGGGCGCGGGCCTGCCGTACACGATGAACCCGGGCGAGGGCGCCTTCTACGGCCCGAAGCTCGAGTTCGTGCTCAAGGACGCGATCGGCCGCGACTGGCAATGCGGCACGTTCCAGGTCGATTTCGTGCTGCCCGAGCGCCTCGGCGCGGAGTACGTGGCCGAGGACGGCAGCCGCAGGGCCCCGGTGATGCTGCACCGGGCGATCCTCGGCTCCTTCGAGCGATTCCTCGCGATCCTGATCGAGAACTACGCCGGCCGTTTCCCGCCGTGGCTCGCTCCGACGCAGGCGGTGGTGCTCTCGATCACCGACCGGCAGGCCGATTTCGTGCGCAAAGCCACTGATTTCCTGAAAAATCAGGGGGTTCGGGTCGAGGCCGACTTGCGCAACGAGAAGGTGGGCTTTAAAATCCGAGAGCATACGCTCAAGCGGGTCCCGTACCTGCTGGTGGCGGGGGACCGAGAAGTCGAGTCCCAATCGTTGGCCGTGCGCACGCGTTCGGGCAAGGATCTGGGCGTCCTGCCCCTTGAAGGGGTGGCGACGCGCATTCTGTCCGACATCGCGGGCCGCGGCCGTCATTCTTTGGAGGACTGACTTATCTCAACCACGAAGCGCGTCCGGCGCAACGAAGAGATCCTGGCCCCGACGCTGCGGGTCATCGCCGACGACGGCAGCCAGGCGGGGGTCATGAGCCGAGCCGAGGCGCTCACGCTCGCGTCCACGCAGGGACTCGATCTCGTCGAGGTGTCGCCGACCGCCGAGCCGCCGGTCTGCCGGGTCATGGACTTCGGCAAGTTCCTGTTCGAGCAGAACAAGAAGGCCCACGCGGCGAAGCGCAAGCAGAAGCAGATCCAGGTCAAGGAAGTGAAGTTCCGGCCCGGGACCGACGAGAACGATTACCAGATCAAGCTGCGTAACATCCTCCGGTTCCTGTCCGAGGGCGACAAGGCCAAGGTGACGCTGCGCTACCGCGGACGCGAACTCGCCCACCAGGAGGTCGGGCGGCGGATGCTGGATCGCCTGGTCAAGGACCTCTCGGCCGAGGCGGTGATCGAGCAGAACCCGCTGATGGAGGGCAAGCAGCTCGTGATGATGTTCGCGCCGAAGAAGAAATAGCCCTTCGCGCCGAACAGAAGATTCGTGACGCGGGCCCTTCGGGGCCCGCGACACAAGTGACCGGCCGGGAGCCTGGTGCCCGACCGAGCCCGCCCCGAGCCCGCGCTGACGCGCGGTGCGACAGGGTTATAAAGCGCCGGCGCGCGAGCGTCCGGCAGGAGAACGTCGATGCCCAAGTTGAAGACCAACCGGGCTGCGGCGAAGCGCTTTCGCAAGACTGCGAAGGGCTTCAAGCGCGGCCAGTCCCACAAGCGTCACATCCTGACGAAGAAGCCGTCGAAGCGTAAGCGGCTGCTGCGTTCCGGAAAGATGGTCCACGAGACCGACGTCAACCGGGTCGCGCAGCTGCTGCCGAACCATTGATCGACGCCACCCGTTAGGAGAGTGACATGGCACGTGTAAAGCGGGGCGTCATCGCCGGACGCCGCCACAAGAAGATCCTCGGCAAGGCCAAGGGTTACTACAACGCCCGCCGCAAGGTGTTCCGCACCGCCAAGCAGGCGGTGATCAAGGCCGGCCAGTACGCGTACAAGGGCCGCAAGATCAAGAAGCGCGACTACCGCGCGCTCTGGATCCAGCGCCTGAACGCGGCGGCGCGCGCCCACGGGCTCAGCTACAGCCGCCTGATCCAGGGGCTCAAGCTGCTCGGGCTCGCGATCGACCGCAAGGCGCTCGCCGACCTCGCGGTCAACGAGCCGGCCGCCTTCGGCGCGATCGTGGAGCAGATCAAGGCCGCCGCCCCCGCCGCGAAGTAGGCGGCGTGGACCTCGCGAGCCTGGTCGCCTCGGGACTGGCCGAGATCGCGGCGGCGCACGACGCCGCCGCGCTCGACCAGGTCCGGGTCCGGCTGCTCGGCAAGAAGGGCGCCGTCACCGAGCAGCTCAAGGAGCTCGGACGGCTGCCCGCCGCCGAGCGCCCGGCCGCCGGGGCGCGCATCAACGAGGCCAAGGCCGAGCTCGCCTCGGCCATCGAGGCGCGCGCCGCGGCGCTCGAGCAGGCGGCCGTGGCGCGCGAGCTCGAGGCCGGGCGCATCGACGTGACGCTGCCCGGCCGCGGCCAGCGGCCCGGGGCGCTGCACCCGGTGACGCGCACGCGCCTCAGGATCGAGGAGATCTTCCGGCGCGCCGGCTTCGGGATCGCCGAGGGCCCCGAGGTCGAGGACGACTTCCACAACTTCGAGGCGCTCAACATCCCCGCCAACCACCCGGCGCGGGCGATGCACGACACCTTCTACTTCGGCGACGGGCGGCTGCTGCGCACCCACACCTCCCCGGTGCAGGTGCGCGCGATGCTGAAGCACCCGCCGCCGCTGCGCCTGATCAGCCCGGGGCGCGTCTACCGCTGCGACTCGGACCAG
>JAFEDP010000375.1 GCA_018241545.1 Pseudomonadota bacterium | reverse complement strand
TACGCGCTCGTGCGTCCTCCCGGCCACCACGCCGAGCCCGACCGCGGCCGCGGCTACTGCGTGTTCGGCAACGCGGTGATCGCCGTGCGCCACGCCCAGCGCGTGCATCGCCTGAGCCGCGTCGCGGTCGTCGACTGGGACGTGCACCACGGCAATGGCACCGAGACGGCGTTCCTCGACGACCCCTCGGTGCTGACGATCTCGGTGCACCAGGACCGGTGCTACCCGGTCGACTCCGGCCAGCTCGAGGTCACGGGCCGGGGACGGGCCGCCTACACCAACCTCAACGTGCCGCTACCGGCCGGCTCCGGCCACGGCGCCTACCTCGCCGCCTTCGAGCGCGCGGTCGTCCCGGCGCTGCTGCGCTTTCGGCCGGAACTGGTCGTGATCGCCTCCGGGCTCGATGCCAACGCGATGGACCCGCTCGGGCGGATGATGGCGACGAGCGCCACCTACCGCGAGCTCGCCCGGCTCGTGCTGGAGGCGGCCGGCGCCACCGCCGGCGGACGGGTGGTCGCGACCCACGAGGGCGGGTACTCGAACGCCTACGTGCCGTTCTGCGGCCTCGCGGTCGTCGAGGCCTTCGCCGGATCGCGCAGCGCGGCGAACGATCCCTATCTCGAGGAACTGATGGCGCAGGCCGGCCACGCGCTGCTGCCGCACCAGGCCGCGCTCATCGACGCCGCCGCCGAAGTCGCCGCGCGCGTCCCCGCCCCCGCCTGAGGCCGGCTCAGAGCTCGGCGTGCAGCTCGTCGCGGTGGCGGGCGTGCAGCACGAGGCCCCAGACGATGCCGGCCGCGAGCCAGCCGAGGCCCACCTCGGTCGCGAGCCGGCTCATCCCCGAGAACACGGCGCCGACCACCACGATCCCGGCGAGCGGCGCGAGCCAGTGCGCGAAGAGCTGGCGCGAGCCGCCGCGCAGCCCGAACTGCACGATGACCGACACGTGCAGCAGCAGGAAGCCCGACAGCGCGCCGAAGTTCACGATGGTGGCGAGCTCGTCCATCATGTTGCGCATGGCGAGGGCCACGGCGAGCGAGATCGCTGCGGTTGCGAGCATGCCGACGTACGGGGTGTGGTAGCGCGCATGCACGCGCGCGAGACCGCTAGGCAGCTGGCGGTCGCGACCCATCGCGAACAGCACGCGCGCGACCCCGACCTGCATCGGCAGCGCGTTCGAGAACCCGACCACGAGCGCGTAGGCCCAGGCGAGCACGACCGCCGCCCACGCCCCGATCGCGTAGCGGGTGACCTCGTAGGCCGCCGCGGCCGGGTCCTTGATCGTGATGCCGGCGAGCACGTTGCCGAGCACCCAGCTGACCAGCACGAAGAACGCGGCCGAGATCACCAGCACCGCGATGATCGCGCGCCCCACGACGCGCCGGTCGTGGCCCTCGACCTCCTCCGACAGCGTCGAGATCGCGTCGAAGCCGAGGAACGACATCACCGAGATCGAGGTCGCCGTGAACAGCGCCCCCGCCTCGAATCGGCCCGGCGCCCAGAACGGCAGCAGCGTGAGCCCGCCGGTGCCCTTGCCGTGGTAGAGGCCGACCACCGCGAGCACCAGCAGCCCGAGCAGCACCGCGACCTGCACGCCGACGGCGACGAAGTTCGCGCGCGTGGTCACCGTGACGCCGAACCAGTTGATGCCGGTCGTGATGGCGACCATCAGCACGATCCACAGCGCCCGGTCGACGCCCGGCACCAGCGTCTCCATGGCCACGGCGATCAGCACGTAGACGAACGACGGGATCAGCAGGTAGTCGAGCAGGATCATCCAGCCCGCGAGGAAGCCGGGCAGCGGCCCGAGCGCGTGGCGCGCGAAGCCGTACACCGAGCCCGCAGTCGGCGTCGCCTCGGTCATCACCGCGTAGCTCTTGGCCGTGAAGTACATGCACACGCCGCCGAGCACGTAGGCGAGCGCGATCAGTCCGTGCGAGGCCTCCCAGACGAAGCCGAGCGTCGACAGCGGCGCGATCGGCGCGATGTAGGCGAGCCCGTAGACGATCAGGTCCCAGTAGCGCAGCGAGCGCTTGAGCGCGTGCGGCGCGGCGGCGGGCGTGGCGGTCATCGGGCCTCGGGGGGCGGCGGGAAGGTGGTGCGGAACAGGTCGAGCCCAGCCGCCGCGGCGTGGTGGTAGGCGACCTCGAACACGGCGGCATCGCCGAATGGCGGGCCGACGATCTGCACGCTCGTCGGCACGCCGCTCGCGGCACGGCCCGTCGGCGCGGCGAGCGCGGGGTAACGCGACAGCAGGTTAAACGGCTGCGTGAACACCCAGCCGAGATAGCTGTCGACGGCGGTGCCCTCGATGCTGACCTCGCGCGTCAGCGCGACGTCGAGGTCGGCGGGAACGACGGTGGTCAGCACCGTCGGGCACAGCAGCGCCCTGGCGCCCCGGCTCCAGAGCTTGGCGTCGAGTTCCTGGTGCAGGCGAGAGGCGAGCGCCGCGGCGGCCATGATCGAGTTGCGCCGCCCGCGATGGCGGGCCACCAGCCAGCGCAGGTAGGGGGTCGCGCGCTCGAGCGCGTCCTGCCCGTAGCCCTCGAGGTACTCGTCGAAGAACAGCCCGAAGATCGCCTCGATCAGCACGTCGCCGAGCTGCGCCGGATCCCAGTCGAGTTCGACGGGCTCGATGCGCGCCCCGCAGCTCGCGAGCGCCTGCGCGGCCGCCTCGATCCCGCGGCGGGTGTCGGCGCAAATCGGACCGCGGGCGGGCAGCGCGAGCCCGATGCGCGCGCCGTCGAGGTCGGGGTAGCGGGCGGCGAGCCGCTCAGGGGGCATGCCGCTGTAGGAGCTCGGGTGCGGGCCCATGATCACGTTCTGCATCAGCACGAGGTCGTCGAAGCTGCGCGCCAGCGGGCCCTCGACGGCGAACGCGAACAACTCCTCGCCGGGCGTGCTGGCAAGGCGTCCGAACGGCGGCTTGTAGCCGTAGACGCCGGCGAGCGCCGCCGGGATGCGCGTCGATCCGCCCATGTCGCTGCCGGTCGCGAGCGGCGCGAGCCCGGCGGCGAGCGCCGCGCCCGAGCCACCGCTCGAGCCACCCGGGGTCAGCGCCGGGTTCCAGGGGTTGCGCGTCACGCCGTAGCGCAGCGAGTGCGTCTGCGGGATCACGCAGAACTCCGGCACCGCGGTCTGCAGGTGTGGGATCGCGCCGGCGCGCACCAGCCGGTCGACGACCGGGTGGTGGGCCGCCGGGCGCTCCTCGTGCAGCCACGAGCCGATCGTCCGCGGCCAGCCGGCCACCGCGGTCTCCTCCTTGATCGCGACCGGCACGCCCTCGAGCGGCCGCGCACTTCCCGCCCGGTAGCGCTCCTCCGCCACGTGCGCGGCGGCGAGCGCCTGCTCGGCATGGATCCCGACGGTCGCCCCGTAGGCGGCGGCGACCCGCTCGGCACGCTCGAGGAGCGCGCGCA
>JAFEDP010000374.1 GCA_018241545.1 Pseudomonadota bacterium | reverse complement strand
CGACGAGCGCGCGGCGCAGAAGGTGGCGCCGTGAGCGCTGCGACCCCCGAGACGGAGCTGCGCGCGGCGCTGCAGGACCTGCTGTTTGCGGTCGCGACCGCCGACGTTCCGGCGCTGCAGGCGCTCTTCTGCGACGACGCGACCATGCACTTCCCGATGGGCGAGCCGCACGGCCTGATCGTCGGGCGCGCCGCCATCGCCGCGCGCTTCGAGCGGCTGTTCGGCACGCTGCGCGCGCGCCTGCCGGGGCCGCCCTACGCGCGCTTCAAGATCGAGGAGTTCGCCTACCTGCCGCTCGATGCGCGCCACGCCGCCGTGTACGCGACGCTGTCCGTCGACGGGCGCATCGGTCGGCGCACGCTGCTGATGCGGCGCGACCCGCAGGCGTACCGGATCCTGCACCTGCACGCCTCCAACGTCGGCGGCGCGCGCGGCGGCGAGAGCGCCTGAGCCGCGACGCCGGCGCGGCCGCTCGCGTACCATGCTGCGCCGCGCCCCCCGCCGACCGGAGCCCACCGCGTGACCATCGCCTTCGACGCCGCCACCCCGGCCGACCTGCCGGTGCTCCTCCGGCTGATCGGCGAGCTCGCCGAGTTCGAGCGCCTCGCCCACGAGTGCGTCTGCACCGAGGCCAGCGTCGCCGAGGCGCTGTTCGGCGCGCGGCCGGCGGCCGAGGCGGTGCTGGCGCGGGTCGGGGGCGAGGTCGCGGGCTTTGCGCTCTACTACCAGACCTACGCGACCTTCAGCGGCCGGCGCGGCCTGTACCTCGAGGACCTGTACGTGCGCCCGGCGTTCCGCGGCCAGGGCGTCGGCCGGGGGCTGCTGGCCCATGCCGCGGCGGTCGCGGCGGCGCGCGGCTGCGGCCGGCTGGAGTGGGCGGTGCTCAACTGGAACCGGCGCGCGGTCGGCTTCTACGAGTCGCTCGGCGCGCGCCCGGTCAACGACTGGACCGTCTACCGCCTCGACCCGGCGGCGCTCGCGCCGCCGCCCGACGGCGGCTGACGGCGCCCTTCGCGCGGCGCGACGCGCCGCCGGCGCGGACGCATTGCAAGGCGGCGCCGTTGCGGGATGATGGCGCCCCATCCCCCGCCGGAGGCCTCCCATGCGCCGCCTCGCGTCCCTGCTCGCGATCCTCGTGCTCGCCGGCGCCGCAGCCGCCGAGCCGCCGGCCGCGGTGCCGGCCGTCGCCCCCGACACGCTGCTCGCGCGCCAGGCGGCGCACGACCCGGGCCTCGTGGTGCTCGACGTGCGCACGCCGGCCGAGTACGCCGCCGGCCACGTGCCGGGCGCGATCAACGTGCCGCACGATCAGGTGGCGGCGCGGCTCGCCGAGCTCGCGCCCTACCGCGACAAGGACCTGGTGGTGTACTGCGGCACCGGCCGGCGCGCCGGGCTCGCGCTCGCGGTGCTCGGCGAGCACGGCTTCACGCGCCTCGGCCACCTCGAGGGCGACTGGCAGGCCTGGTCCGCCGCCGGGCGGCCCGCCGAGCGGGCGGCACCGCCCGCGCCCGCGCCCGCGCCCAAGCCCTAGCCGGGCGGCGCGGCACGGCGCCGCTCAGCCGGCGACCTTCAGCATGACCTTGCCGACGTGCACGCTCGACTCGAGCAGCGCGTGCGCGGCGGCGGCCTCGGCGAGCGGGAAGGTCGCGTAGACGAGCGGCCCGCAGCGGCCGGCGTTGAGCACCGGCCAGACGCGCTCGCGCAGCGCCTGCGCGATCGCGCCCTTCTCGGCGGTGGTGCGCGGGCGCATCGTCGAGCCCGTGATCACGAGGCGGCGCTGCATCACCTTGAGCAGGTCGAAGCGCTCGACCTTCGAGCCGAGCTGCGTCGAGACCTCCACCAGCCGGCCGTCCATCGCGAGGCAGCGCAGGTTGCGCTCGAAGTACGGCGCGCCGACGATGTCGAGCACGACGTTGACGCCGGCGCCGCCCGTGAGCTCCATCAGCCGCTCGGCGAAGTCGGTGCTGCGGTAGTTGATCGCCCCGTCGGCGCCGAGCGCGAGGCACGCGGCGCACTTGTCGTCGCTGCCGGCGGTGGCATAGACGCGCGCGCCGAACTCGCGCGCCAGCTGGATCGCCGTGACGCCGATGCCGCTCGTGCCGCCGTGCACCAGCACCGCCTCGCCGCGCGCCAGGCGCCCGTGCTGGAACAGGTTGGCCCACACGGTGAAGTAGGTCTCCGGCAGCGCGGCCGCGCGCACCGCGTCGAAGCCGGCCGGCCACGGCAGGCACTGCGCCGCGGGCGCGACGCAGTACTCGGCGTAGCCGCCGCCGTTGGTGAGCGCGGTGGCGCGGTCGCCGACGTGCCAGTTGACCACCTCGGCGCCGACCGCGACCACCTCGCCCGCGACCTCGAGGCCGATCAGCGGGCTCGCGTCCGGCGGCGGCGGGTACTTGCCGGCGCGCTGCATCAGGTCCGGGCGGTTGACGCCGGCGGCCTCGACCCGGATCAGCACCTCGTGCGGGCGCGGCTGCGGCACCGGTCCGGTGGCGAGCGCGAGCACCTCGGGGCCTCCGGGTTCGCGCGCCTCGATCTGGCGCATCGTCGTCGGGAGTGCGGCGGTCGTCACGGCGGCGGTCGCTCCTGTGGGGCGGGGGGCGCGATCCTACGCTTCCCGGGCGCCGGGGTAGGTGTCGAAGCGCGGCAGGTCGTCGCCGATCACGCTCCACGGCGCCTTGGAGCCGACGAAGATGTGGCGCTCGGGGCGCGCGAGCGGGTCGTCGTCGAGCGTGCCGAGCGCGAGCGCGAAGTGGTCGGAGGCGCCCGTCGCGATCCACTGCAGGTTCGAGCCGCAGGCGCGGCAGAAGGTGCGCGTGGCGTGCGCGCTCGCCTGGTAGCGGCCGATCGACTCGGCGCCGGCGAGCAGGTGGAAGTCCGCCGGCCGCACGTGGCCGTAGGTGGCGTAGGCGGCGCCGTGCGCCTTGCGGCACTGGCTGCAGTGGCAATGGCTGATCGAGTCGATCGGCCCGTCGATCCGGTAGCGCACGGTCCCGCACAGGCAGCTGCCGTTCAGCACGTTGGTCTCCCGCGGGCTACAGCCCGAGCTCGAAGTATGCCGTGCCCGGCAGCGGATTGAAGCGGTACGGCGCGATCTCCCGAAAGCCCAGCGCCCGGTACAGCGCCTGGGCCTCGGCCATCGCCGGCAGGGTGTCGAGCCGCACGCGCCGGTAGCCGAGCGCGCGCGCCCGCTCGAGCATCGCCACGACGAGCGCCCGGCCGGTGCCGGTGCCGCGGGCCGCCGGCACGACGTACAGGCGCTTGAGCTCGGCCACGGCGGGCTCGAGCGCGCGCAGCCCGACGCCGCCGAGCGCGCGCGTGCCGTCGCGCGCGAGCAGGAACGCGCCGGACGGCGGGCCGTACTGCGCCGGCAGCGTCTCGAGCTCGTGCCCGAGGTCCTGGAAGCCGAGGTCCACGCCCAGCG
>JAFEDP010000373.1 GCA_018241545.1 Pseudomonadota bacterium | reverse complement strand
TGCAGCCCGCGGCCTCGAGCGCGCCGCCGAGCGCGCCGAGGTCGTGGTCGCTGGAGGCGAACAGCACCGTGAGCGCGGCGCCCGCGCCGCCGGGCGCGATGTCGCGGGCGGCACCAGCCGCCTCCGCCGCGGTCGAGCGGAAGCGGACGATCGGCGCGCGCGCGGCGGCCATGGCGCGGGCCTCAGCCGCCGCGCGACCCGAGCTCCGGGAAGTCCTCCTCCCAGAACTCGCGCGGCCGGCGCGGCTCGCCGTCGCGCCGCGCCTGCTCGGCCTGGCGCAGCTCGACACGGCGGATCTTGCCCGAGATCGTCTTCGGCAGGTCCGCGAACTCGAGGCGGCGCACCCGCTTGTAGGGCGAGACGCGCGCGCGCACGTGCTCGAAGATCGAGCGCGCGGTCGCCGCATCCGGCGCGGCCTCGGCCGCGAGCACCACGAACGCCTTCGGCACCGCGAGGCGCCGCGCGTCCGGGCTCGGCACCACCGCCGCCTCGGCCACCGCCGGGTGCTCGATCAGCACGCTCTCGAGCTCGAACGGGCTGATGCGGTAGTCGGAGGACTTGAACACGTCGTCCATGCGCCCGACGTACGTCAGGTAGCCGTCCGCGTCGCGGCTCGCGACGTCGCCGGTGTGGTAGTAGCCGCCGCGCATCGCCTCGCCGGTGCGCGCCGCGTCGTCGAGGTAGCCCTGCATGAGCCCCGTCGGCCGGCTGGCGAGCTCGACGCACACCTCGCCCTCGTCAGCGAGCGAGCCGTCGGGCGCGACCAGCACCACCGGGTAGCCCGGCAGCGGCCGCCCCATCGAGCCGGGCTTCAGCGGCTGGCCGGGCGGGTTGCCGACGAGCGCCGTGGTCTCGGTCTGGCCGAAGCCGTCGCGGATCGTGAGCCCCCAGGCCGCACGCACCTGCTCGATGACCTCCGGGTTGAGCGGCTCGCCCGCGCCCACGACCTCGCGCAGCGACGTGCGCCAGCGCCCGAGGTCCTCCTGGATCAGCATGCGCCACACGGTCGGCGGCGCGCAGAAGGTGGTCACCCGCGCGCGCACCAGCTGGTCGAGCAGCGCCTTGGCGCTGAAGCGCTCGTACTGGTAGGCGAGCACCGTGGCCTCCGCGTTCCACGGGGCGAACAGGCACGACCAGGCGTGCTTGGCCCAGCCCGGCGAGGACAGGTTGAGGTGCACGTCGCCGCGCCTGAGACCGATCCAGTAGAGCGTGGTCAGGTGGCCGACCGGGTAGCTGACGTGGGTGTGCGCGACCAGCTTGGGCCGCGCGGTCGTGCCGGAGGTGAAGTAGAGCAGCAGCAGGTCGTCGGCGCGCGTCGGCCGCGCCGGGCGGTGCACCGGGTCGGCGTCGTGGCTGTGCGCGTAGTCGGACCAGCCGCGCGCCGCGCCGCCGACCGCGATGCGCACCGGCGCGCCCGGCAGACCCGCGAAGCGGCCGGCGAGCGCGCCGTCGGCGACCACCGCCTTGACGTGGCCGCGCTCGAGGCGGTCGGCGAGGTCGTCGTGCTGCAGCAGCGTGGTCGCCGGGATCATCACCGCGCCGAGTCGGATCACGCCCAGCATCGTCTCCCACAGCGGCACGACGTTGCCGAGCATGATCAGCACCCGGTCGCCCGGGCCGACGCCGTGCGCGGCGAGGAAGTTCGCGACCTGGTGCGAGCGGCGCGCGAGCGCGGCGTAGGACAGCGACTCGTCGCGGCCGGCGTCGTCGACGACGCGCAGCGCCGCGCGCTCGTTGCCGGCGGCGACGCGGTCGAAGTAGTCGCGCGCCCAGTTGAACTCGGCGAGCGCCGGCCAGCGGAACTCGGCGCAGGCCCGGGCGTGGTCGGACTGCAGCGCGAGCAGCTGGTCGCGCGCCGCGACGAAGGCGGTGCCGGCATCCATGGGTCTACCTCGCTGGCCCATTTCCCCGAGGCTCGGATCATGCCACGCGCCGCGCGCGGCGCCGCCCGCCATCGGTGTGATTGATCGACGAGCGGCCCTCTGCTAGCGCCTCAGTGACCGCCGAGCGGCTCGGTGGCGGTCGCGCGGTGCTCGTCCCAGATCACGTAGACGCCGGCCGCGATCACGATCGCCCCGCCGAGCAGCACCCGCGGCAGCGGCGCGTGGCCGAACACGAGGTAGTCGAGCGCGAGGCCCCACACCAGCGCCGTGTACTCGAACGGCGCCACCGTCGACGACGGCCCGAGGCGGAACGCCGCCGTGAACAGCGACTGGCCGAGGGCGCCGGTGACGCCGATGCAGGCGATCACCGGCCAGTGCGCCGTGGCGACCGGCTGCCAGCCGGGCGCCGCCATCGCGGCGGCGGCGGCGGCGAGCGCGAGCACGTACCACAGCACCATCGCGTAGTTGGAGTCGGTGCGCCCGAGCACGCGGATCAGGATCACCGAGAGCGCGTAGCACGCGGCGCTCGCGGCGGCGGCGAGGCCGCCGGTGGACACGAGGCCCGCGCCGCGCGGCTTGAGCGCGATCAGCACCCCGGCGAGCCCGGCGCCGATCGCGAGCCAGCGGCGCGCCGGCACGCGTTCGCCGAGGAACACGTGCGACAGCGCCGCGACCATCAGCGGCGCGCTCATGAACACCGCGTAGGAGTCGCTGAGCGGCTGCACCGACACCGAGTAGATGAAGGTGACGAGCATCAGGATCCCGAGCGCGACCCGCACCACGTACATCAGCGGGCTGCCGACCGCGAGCCGCCCCCAGGCGCGGCTCCAGGCGATCCAGGCGAGCAGGAACGGCAGCGAAGCGGCGGCGCGCAGCGCCGTGACCTCGATCGACGGGTACTCGGTGGACAGGCGCTTCAGGCCCGCGTCCATCAGCGAGAACACGAACACGCCGGCCAGCATCAGGCCGATGGCCTTGAATCTCTGCGGTCGCACGCGGAAGCCCGGCCCCCTTCGCCCTGGAAGGACGCGCGACCCGCCGGCGCCGGGCGGCGCCTTCCGCCGGGTGCGGGTGGCTAGTGGCCCGCCCCGTATCCCAGCGCCTTCAGCGCCACCGCCACCTCGTCCAGGATCCGCGGGTCATCGATCGTCGCCGGCACATTGTAGTCGCGGGCGTCGGCGATCGCGCGCATCGTCGCGCGCAGCACCTTGCCCGAGCGCGTCTTCGGCAGGCGCGCGACGACCGTGACGTGCCTCAGCGAGGCGACGGCGCCGATCTCGCGGCGCACGCGCTCGACGAGCTCGGCGACGATGGTCTCGGCCGGGCGCGTGACGCCGGCCTTGAGCACCACGAGCCCCACCGGCAGCTGGCCCTTGAGCGCGTCGGCCGCGCCGATCACCGCGCACTCGGCGACGTCCGGGTGGCCGGCGAGCACTTCCTCCATCGCGCCGGTCGAGAGCCGGTGGCCCGCGACGTTGATGACGTCGTCGATGCGGGACATGATCGAGAGGTAGCCGTCGGCGTCGATGAAGCCCGCGTCGCCGGTCAGGTAGTAG
>JAFEDP010000372.1 GCA_018241545.1 Pseudomonadota bacterium | reverse complement strand
CGTCGAGCGGCGGGTGGCTCATGAACAGCACCCTGAGGCCGCTCAGCCGGTCCGGGCCCTTGATGCCGAAGGCCTGCATGCCCTCGGGCAGCCCCTCCGACTGCACGCGCTTGAGCGCCTCGAGCGCGCCGACCATCGCGCCGCGCCCGGCGAGGCGCGCGCCGCCGGCGTCGGCGCGGTACTCGCGCCGGCGCGAGAACCACATGACGACCATCGTGGCGAGGAACGACAGCAGCACCTGCGCCACCATCGTCATGACGAACTGGCCGATGCCCGGGCCGCGCTCGTCCTGGTCGCGGCGGAACAGCATCCGGTCGGCGAGCTCGCCGATCACGCGCGACAGCACGAACACGAAGGTGTTCACGACGCCCTGGATCAGCGTCAGCGTCACCATGTCGCCGTTGGCGACGTGCGTGACCTCGTGGCCGAGCACCGCCTCGGACTCGGTGCGGCTCATGCGCGCCAGCAGCCCGGTGCTGACCGCCACCAGCGCGTGGTTGCGGCTCGCGCCGGTCGCGAAGGCGTTGGGCTCGGGCGAGTCGAACACGCCGACCTCCGGCATGCCGATGCCCGCCGCCTCGGCGTGGCGGCGCACGGTCGCGACGAGCCACGACTCGGTGTCGTTGCGCGGCGCGTCGATGACCTCGACGCCCATCATGTGCTTGGCCGACCACTTGGAGATCGCCAGCGAGAAGAACGCGCCGCCGAAGCCGAGCACGGCGCCGATCGTCAGCAGCGGCCCGTACTGGATGCCGCGCGCGGTCAGCCAGGGCCCGACCCCGAGCAGGTTGAGCACGATCGACGCCAGCAGCAGCACGGCGAAGTTGGTCAGGATCAGGAGCAGCACGCGCATCATGGGGTCGGGGTCCTCCGGGCGGGCAGCGGGCGGGTCGCCGCGGATGGTAGCAGCGCCTGTCGACGATCATGGGGCGGGGCACGGGCATTTCAAGGCGCCCGCCCTGTCCCTGCGACCCGTCGGGGCGCTCGGGGGTTCCCCGGCGCGCCGGCCGGCGGGGGCGGGGCGCCGGCCGGGCGGCCACCGCCGGCCGGGACCGGCTAGAGCGGTGGCCCCTGCAGCGCCAGCGTGCCGCTGCGACCCTCGACCTCGCCGAACTCCACGCGGTGGCGCGGCAGTCGCGCCGCGTCGAGCCCGGCGCGCAGGCGCGCGAGCGGCGCGAGCTCCGCGCCGCGCGCGCGCCAGGTGTCGACGAGCCGCAGGAACGGCGCGAGGAACTGCTGGCCCTCGAGCTCCGCGTGCAGCGTGAAGACGTGCGTGCCGCTCGCGGGCGGCGTCGCCGTCAGGTCGAGCAGCCGGTCGATGGCGCCCTCGACGCCGAGGCCGTCGACGCCCACCAGCTCGTCGAGGGTCGGCAGCGTGGTCGGCAGCTGCGGGCACGCGCCCCGCACCGCGCCCATCGCCGGCAGGAACGGGTGCGTGCCGCGGGTGTCGCTCGCGTAGTCGAGGCCGAGCGCGTCCTCGAGCGCGAACAGCTCGGGATTGAGCTGCCAGCCGGCGGCGCAGTGGGCGCGCGCCGGCTCGCCGAACACCGCCCGGTAGGCCTCTGCCGCGAGCCGCACCTGCCGCGCGGTCCAGCCGCTGTCGCGCCGCGCCACGTGGTCCTGCCAGTAGACGTGGTCGTAGCAGTGGATGCCGGTCTCGTGGCCGGCGGCGCGCGCCGCGCGCAGCTCGGCCGAGCAGCGCCGGCCGATGTGCGGGCCCGGCAGCAGCACGCCGTACAGCAGCGTGCGCACGCCGTAGTGGCTGACGACCGAGGTGCGGCGCACCTTCGACAGGAAGCCCGGCCGGAACACGCGCCGCAGCGCCCAGCCGGTGTGGTCGGGGCCGAGGCTGAAGTAGAAGCTGGCCGCCACCGCGCGCTGCGCGAGGCCGGCGACCAGCGCCGGCACTCCCTCGCGCGTGCCGCGGTAGGTGTCGACGTCGACCTTGAGCGCGATCAGCATCGCGGCCGGGCCGCGCGCTAGGCGCCGGCCCGGCCGGTGTCGATCAGGTCCGCCGCCGCCGTGACCTCGGCCGCGTAGGCGTCGAACACCGCCGTCAGGATCTCGTCCATGCCGCCCTGCGGCGACCAGCCGAGGTCGCTGCGGGTGTTGTCGATCCACGGCACCCGGCTCTGCACGTCCTCGTAGCCCTTGCCGTAGAACTCCGCCGAGCCGACCTCGCGGATCTTGACCTTCTGCGCCTGGCGCGCGTACGCCGGGTGCTTCTTGCCGATCTCGATCATGCGCTCGGCGAGCTCGCGGATGGACAGGTCGTTCTTCGGGTTGCCGATGTTGTAGATCTTGCCGCTGGCGACGCCGCCCTCGTTCTTGATGATGCGCATCACCGCGTCGATGCCGTCGTTGATGTGCGTGAAGCAGCGCCGCTGGCGGCCGCCGTCGACGAGGCTGATGTCCTGGCCGGCGGCGATGTGCGCGAGGAACTGGGTCGCGACGCGGCTCGAGCCCTCCTTGGCGGTCGCCAGCGAGTCGAGCCCGGAGCCGACCCAGTTGAACGGCCGGATCAGCGTGAAGTCGAGCCCGTCGCGCTGGCCGTAGGCGTAGATGATGCGGTCCATCAGCTGCTTGCTGCAGGAGTAGATCCAGCGCTGCTTCTCGATCGGGCCGAGCACCAGGCTCGACTTCTGCGGATGGAACTCGGAGTCCGCGCACATGCCGTAGACCTCGGAGGTCGACGGGAAGATCACGCGCTTCTTGTACTTCACGCACTGCCGGATCAGGGGCAGGTTGGCCTCGAAGTCGAGCTCGAAGACCCGCAGCGGCTCGCGCACGTAGGTGGCCGGGGTCGCGATCGCCACCAGCGGCAGGATCACGTCGCACTTGCGGATGTGGTACTCCACCCACTCGTGGTTGATCGTGATGTCGCCCTCGAAGAAGTGGAAGCGCGGATCGCTCTTGAAGGGCCGGACGCGGTCGTCCTGCATGTCCATGCCCCAGATCTGCCAGTCGGTGTTGGCGAGAATCGTGCGGGTCAGGTGGTGACCGATGAATCCATTGACGCCGAGGATCAGGATCTTCTTCATGGGCTTTACGCTCTGGCTTGGGCCCGCGGCTGCGGGCGGGCGGGCACGGGGCCGTGCCCGAACGTCTGGAGGAAGCGCGCCGCATCGAGCGGCGCGTCGTCGAGATAGGCTTCGGCGAGCTCGAGGCGCGCCCCGTCGCCGCACTCGGCGATGAGGCGCCCGTCCTCGAGCGCGAGGCACGGGCCGAGCGCGCCGTGGCGCGCGCCGCCCTCGAGGCGGCGCGTGCGGTGCACGCGCAGCAGCGCCTCGCCGAGGTGCGCGAAGGCGCCCGGGAACGGCGGGGCGACCGCCCGCACCAGGTTGTGGATGCGCGCCGCCGGCCAGTCGAAGCGGAACTCGCCGTCGGCCGGCCGCCGGCCCCCGAAATAGGAGCCGCGGCTGAGGTCGAGCGGCACCGCCG
>JAFEDP010000371.1 GCA_018241545.1 Pseudomonadota bacterium | reverse complement strand
GGTGAGCGTGAGGCGCACGCCGAGCGCCGCGACCCACGGCCACGACGGGGACGCCGCCGGCACGAACGCGGCGAGCAGCGCGAGCAATGCGCCGGCGAGCAGCGCCGCGCGCACCGTGCGCGCCGCGCCGCCGGTGGCGGCCGCCCAGGTCGCGGCACCGAGCGGCAGCAGCAGGGCCGCCGGCAACAGCAGGTTCATCGCCACGGCTCGCGGTGGGCAGGCACGGTTGGGCTCCGGCGGCGATCATCGGTCCCGCAGGCCGCGGTCGCGCGCCGCTAGTATAGTGAGCGCCTGCGGTGCGGCGCGGCCGGGAGAGTGGACATGGCGGACGAGTCAGAGGGCGTTCCCAAGCGACGGTTCTTCGAGCAGCGCGCCGGCGCGCCGACGCTGATCGGCGGCGGCACCCGCTTCGAGGGGCGCATCGCGGTCGCCGGCCCCATGTCGCTCGGCGGGACCCTGGTCGGCGACGGCACGGTCGAGGGGCTGCTGTCGATCGCCCGCGACGCGCACTGGCAGGGCAACGCGCACGCGCACTCGGCGGTGATCGCGGGCCGCGTCACCGGCGATCTCAGCGTCGAGACCAAGCTCGAGATCGGCAAGGGCGCGGTGATCCGCGGCACGGTCCGCGCGCACACGCTCGCCATCGCGGACGGCGCGCTTGTCGAGGGCGAGATCACCGTGACCGGCGCGCAGCCGATCGTGCGCTTCGAGGAGAAGCGCGCGCCGCGCACCGGGCCCGCAGACTGAGGCGGCTCAGGCCGGCGCCAGGATCGCGGCGATCTCGCGGTCGATCCAGCTCGGGCCGGCAAACCCGTCCAGGAACCCGCAGTGGCCGCCGCGGGCGGTCGTCGTGATCGTCAGCGCCGGGCTCGGCGCCAGGCGCGCCAGGTCCTCCGACGGGATGATCGGGTCGTCGAGGGCGTGGATGATGCGCGCGGGCACGGTGAGGCCGGCGAGCGCCGGGCCCACGATCGCGTAGCCGTCGAGGTAGCTCATGAGGTCCGGGTGCCCGCTGTAGCGCAGCACCAGCCGCTCGGTCATCGACGTCAGGTTGCTGCGCTCGAGCAGCTCGTCCAGGTCGTACAGGTCAGGCCACGCCCGTCGCTTGAGCAGCAGCGAGCGGCGCCACTTGAGCACGAAGTAGTTGCGGTAGATCCACAGCCCGTGCTCGAGCCTCTCGAGCGTGTGGCGCGGGTCTAGCACGGGGCAGACGGCGACGACCTGGCGCAGGCGGATGCCGGCGGCCGGCGCGCGTACCGCGACGCGCAGCG
The DNA here is from genome assembly GCA_018241545.1 of Pseudomonadota bacterium. Lineage (GTDB taxonomy): Bacteria > Pseudomonadota > Gammaproteobacteria > Steroidobacterales > Steroidobacteraceae > CAIKZZ01. The sequence continues at coordinate 2,193 of JAFEDP010000371.1, read as the reverse complement.
CGAAGTTGCCCCCGAGCGAGGACCCGACCAGCGACAGCCGCCGCGACGGGCAGCGCTGCTGCACCGCGCGCACTGCGCCGACCACCTCGGCGATCCGGCACGAGTGGAACAGCTCCGGGTTGAGGTGGTGCGTCGGCCCGTGGTCGCGCAGGTTGAGGCGGAAGACATCGAAGCCGCGCTCGTACAGCAGCGCCGCGCAGGACTTGACGTAGGTCGCCTCGGCGCTGCCCTCCCAGCCGTGGAGCAGCAGCACCAGCTCGCCGTTGCCCTCGCGCGCCACCGCGTGGTGGCCGAGCAGGCGCACCCCCTCGCCGCAGTCGAGCACGACGTCCTCGCTCGCCGCCGCGAGCGAGCGAGCGCGGCGCTCGACGAACCAGCGCCGCGGCGCGAGGCTCGCCAGGATCGTCTGCAGGTGCGGGTTGCGCAGCCCGAGCGGCGGCTCGAACGAGTGTGGACCGGCGCCCATCGGTTCAGCCGAGCGCGATGCGCCCGCTGCCGGGCAGCGACTCGATGTAGCGCGCGCCCATCAGGCGCGCCGGCGTCGTCGCGCCGGGCGCCGCATCACCGGCCAGCAGCCGCTCCACGACGCCGAGCGCGGCGTGCACCGTGACGCTGTAGCCGTTGGCGGTGGTCAGGCGCGCGGATACCGTGCGCCCGTCGGCGGCGCGCGCCTCGCCCCAGACGCGCGTCGGCGTCGCGGCGCGCTGCGCCTCATCCGGCCCCGGCGGCCGGCGGGCGATGCGACGCTTGAGGTAGCCCTGCACCGGGCCGAGCGCCAGCAGCGGCCGCACGTAGCGCAGCCGGCGAACCGCCGCCAGGGCGCGCGGCGATACGGGCACGTAGGCCTCGATGTTGGGGATGCCGGTGGTGTGGTAGGCGGTGCTGACGTCGCCCCACGGGATCGTCATCGCGAGCTTCTCGCCGGCGCCGAAGTCGATCCGCCGGGCGCGGTAGCCGAGCGGCACGCGCACCAGGCGGCCGTCGCGGCGCACGCAGCCGCCCTGGGCGAGCCCCTCCACCATCGTGCGCGCGGTACCGCGGCTCATGATTGAATCGCCGTCGAAGCCGAGCGCGAGCTCGGTGGCCTGCGGCAGCGCCTCGCGCAGGCACGCGGCCACGCAGTCGGTGGGCACGACGTCGAAGCCGACCCCCGGGCACAGCACGACCCCGGCGGCGCGCGCCGCCGCGTCGAGCGACTGGGCGCGTTCGAAGACCTCGATCTCGCCGGTGATGTCCAGGTAGTGGGCGTGTGCCGCGAGGCAGCCGGCGATCATCGGCGCCGCGGTCGCCGAGAACGGGCCGGCACAGTGCAGCACCAGGCGGGCGCCGGCGAGCGCCGTGGCGACCGACGCCTCGCCCTCGAGCGCGAACACGCGCGCCTCGAGCCCGAGCTCGGCGGCGAGCGCCTCGACCGGCGCGCGCGTGCGGCCCGCGAGCACCGGCCGCAGGCCGCGGCGCACCGCCTCGCGCGCCACCAGCTCCCCGGTGTAGCCGTTGGCGCCGTACAGCAGCCAGCTCATGGCGCCGCAGGTCGCGGCGCGACGCTGAACTCCACGTAATTGCGGGCCGCGGCGGCAGCGTTCCACTGCGCGGCGCTCGCGTCGGGCGCAGACGGATAGGCACCGGGCGGTGCCGCGCGCCCCGCGTGCTCGACCCGCACCTCGATCGCGCCGTGGCTACGCTCGGCGACGCCCGCGATCAGCGCCGCGAGCGCCGGCGGGTCGCGCTCGGCGGGCTTGAGCGACTCCTCGTACGGGTTGCCGACGACGTCGCAGCGATTGGCCGGCATCTCGCCCGGCGCGAGGCCGTAGCCCTCGGTCGGGTGGCCGGTCAGACAGAAGTCGCCCGCGGCACTCGTCACCGTCACGGTACCGGCGAAGCCGCGCCCCTCGAGGTCGGCGAGCAGCGCTGCGAGCGCCGTCAGCCGCTGACCGGCGAGCGGCGGCTCGCCGTAGGGAACCGCGAGGCGATCGGCGCGCCCGCTGTCCGCGTGCGCGGCCTGGCGCGCCGCGGCGACTTCGCCCTGGGCGGCGGCGAGCGCGCGCGCGCTGTCCTCGAGCCGGGCCGCGAGCGCCACGGCCGCCTGGTGCTCGCGCCAGCCGAAGTAGCCCGCGACCAGCGCCACCACGCAGGCGGCGGCGGCGAGCGCGATCCAGGCCACGGGCCGCGGCGGCGGCGCCGCCTGTGGCGGCG
>JAFEDP010000370.1 GCA_018241545.1 Pseudomonadota bacterium | reverse complement strand
CGTGGCGGCCTCGGCGAGCGTGCCGCGGCCGACCTCGCCGAGGCGCGCGCCGCGCCCATCGACGGCCACCCACTGCGCGCCGTCGGTGGTGCCGGGCGCGGGGTAGCGCAGGACGAAGGTGTCAGCCATGGATCACTCGGTGCCGAAGGTGCGGCGCACGACGCGGGAATAGCCGGCGGGATTGCGCTCGAAGAGACTGTACAGGGTGACCTCGGTAGTGCCAATACTGACCACGATCGTGCCGCGGAACCACTTCGTAGATTCCGACAGCATCGGGTCGAGCAGCCTGCGCTCGTCGGGGTTCAAGAGCGGATCGACCGCAGCCTTGACGTCCTGCAGGTACGGAAAGCAGCCCTTCTGGCGATTGAGCGCGAGCTGCTTGGGGTCCTGGCTGAACGTGTTGAGCCCGGGCGCGAGCGAATCGAGCACCTCGCCGGGCGCGGTGCAGACGTTGATCGGCGTGCCGACCGGCAGCGCCGCGACGAACGGCGCGAGCCGCTGGTAGCGGTCGGGGCCGAAGCCGGGCAGCGCGAGCAGCTCGCTCGTGCTCGTGATCGGGACGTTGGCGGTGCGGTAGGGCGGGGTGAGCCCGGTGTAGAACCCGTCCTCGGCGCCGTCGATGCCGTCGGCGACCGAGTCCGGGTCGATCCAGTCGGTCATCAGCGAGGCCCACTTCGGCTCGAGCTGCAGCCGCGCCAGCAGGCGCTGGAACACCGCGAACATGAGCTCGTTCTTATGGCCGTTGGCGTCGACGAGGTTGTTGAGGTTGAAGCGGCCCTCGAGGTCCTCGATGCTGCCCTCGACCGTGCCGCCCTCGATCGGGATCGGCGGCAGCGGCACGGCCCAGGCCTCGTCGAGCGAGTCGCGGCGGCTGCGCTCGGCGTCCTCGCGCAGGATCTCGATCGCCCAGGCCTCGGCGCCGAGCGCGACCGCGAACGCCTGCTCCTGCGCGAGCAGCGTCGCGGCGCGGCGCTGGTCGATCGCGCCGCGCGCGCCGATGCGGGTCGCGAGCATGGTGGCGAGCGCGACCACCACGAGCGCGATGATGAGCGCCACGCCGCGCGCGCGCCTCACGAGGGCACCTCGACGAGGCGCACCAGCTTGGCGCCGTCCTTGAGCTCGATCGTGATCTCCACCGCCATCGGCCGCAGCCGCAGCGCCGGCGTCGGCCCGCTCGGCGTCGCCGCGAGCGGCGGCCACTGCTCCTGCCAGGTGCGGCTCGAGTCCATGTAGCGGATCGTGACCGTGCTGACGTCCTTCAGCACCTCGCGGCGCACCGGCTCGTTGGCGAGCGTGGCGTCGAGCACCGTCAGGTAGTCGCGCCACAGCGAGCCCTGGTCGAGCCGGTAGGTGACCCGCTGCAGCGTGCCGCGCGGCAGGCCCGCGGGGTTCGGCCAGCCGCCGCGCGTCAGCGTCACGATGTTGGTGGTGCGCGGGTCGGCGAGCAGCGCCGGCAGCGCCGTCTGGCCGAGCAGGTCGCGCACCGGGCGCGCCTCGAGCTGCTCGAAGTCGCCGACCATCGTGTGCACGGCGAGCTCAACCTCGCGCATGCGCTCGAACGCGGCGTCGGTGATCTCGCGCGAGCGGCGCACGTAGTTGAGCGTGCCGTAGGCGAGCGAGGCGAGGATGCTGAGCAGCACGACCGAGACCAGCACCTCGATCAGCGTGAAGCCGCGCGCGGGGCGGCGCGCGCTCACGGGCCGCCGCCGGTGGCCGGCCGGATGCCGGTCGTCGGAGTCGTGGTGGTCGTGCCGCCGGTGGTCGTGGTGACGCCGCTCGGGCTGCCGCCGGTGGCGGACGGGCTGAGGTCCCACGAGGAGCCGGAGGGTGGGGCGCTCAGCTGCGTGCGGCCGGCGAAGCCGCTGACGGTGACGATCGGGTTCTCGGCCGGGTCGTCGGAGCGGCGCACCGCGACGTCGATGCGCCGCAGCCCCGGCACGTCGGTCTGGGTGACGGTCTGCTCCCACTTCCACTTGCCGCCGCCGTAGTCGAGCTCGCCGTTGGTCTTGTCGACCGACGGCAGCGTCTGGCCGAGGCGCGCCTCGGCGATCTTGTTCTCGCCGATCCACGCGGCGTAGATCTTGTCGCGCAGGTAGACGGCGTTGCGCGAGGAGTTGGTGACCACCGACAGCACCGCCGACAGGCCGATCGCGGCGATCGCGAGCGCGACCAGCACCTCGATCAGCGTGAAGCCGCGCCGCGGCGCGCTCACGGGGCGCGCTCCTGGCCGGGATGGGTCACGCGGATCGAGCCGTCGGCGGCGCCCTCGGCGGTCCAGGCGAGCTCGCTGCCCTCGCGCACCAGCGACAGCCGGTAGGGCGAGGCGTCGCCGCTCGAGTACAGCATGACCTGCGGCTGGCGCAGCACGCCCGGCCGGTCCTCCTCGAACTGCACGAGCTTGCCCTCGATCTCGAGCCGCACGCTGATGCCGGCCGGCAGCTCGTGCGGGGCGTACAGGCGGTCGTCGATCACCGACTCCCAGCGCTGGCGGCGGGTCACGTAGGTGAGCACCTCGTAGCGCGTGGCGCCGAAGCGGATGCCGAAGTCGCGGCCCTCGAGCTGCGCCTGCTCGAGCGCCGCCGCGAGCACGTCGCCGTAGCGCTCGCCCTCGGTGTCGAGGCCGCGGTCCTGGCCGAGCACGCCGACCGACAGCACCGCGATCGTGGTCAGCACCGCGATGATGACCAGGACGACGAGGATCTCGATCAGCGTGAAGCCGGCGCGGCCGCGCCGCAGGGCGGGCGCGCGCATCGCCGCGGGCCTACTTGGGCGTGGTCGCGTCCATCTCGCGGGCGCTGATGTCGGCGTCGTAGCCGGTGCCGCCGGGCTGGCCGTCGGCGCCGAGCGACAGCAGGTCGTAGGGCGCGCCGCCGGTGCCCGGGGAGACGTACACGTAGTCGTGGCCCCACGGGTCCTTCTGCAGCTGCTTGACGTAGCCGTCGGCGCGCCAGTTCTTGAGGTTCGGGTCATTGGGACGGTGCACCAGCGCATCGAGGCCCTGCTCGGTGCTCGGGTACTTGAAGTTGTCCATCCGGTACAGGTCGAGCGCCGACTCGTACAGGCGCAGGTCCTGCTTGGCCTTGGTGACCCGCGCCTCGTCGATGCGGCCCAGGATCTGCGGCGCCACCAGCGTGCCGAGGATCGCCAGGATCACGACCACGACCATGATCTCGATCAGCGTGAAGCCGCGCGCGCGCGTCGCCATGGACTAGACTCCGTCGGGGCGGGACTGCCCCGGGCACGTGGTCCGATTCTATCAGAAGGAGTGCGCCGCTTTGACCGACGCCGGGCCCGCCCGGTTCCGTGCGTTTGCGCGCGCGCACCGGCTCGCCGGGCTCGCCGCGGCCATGGCCGTGGTCGCGCTGCCGGCGCTCGGCGGCGAGGCGGCGCGCGCGGCGCTGCGCTACGAGCGCACGGCGGTTGCCGCCGGCGAGTGGTGGCGGCTCCTGACCTGCCACCTCGTG